>NZ_JBEYVX010000137.1:0-10207 GCF_040644195.1 Streptomyces sp. NPDC047014
GTCACTCCAGGAACGCGGACGGCGGCCGGTAGTCCTCGGTGGGGCCGCCGTTCGTGCCGCCGCCGCCCGTGCTGCCCCACGTACCCTGCGTGGCGGCCGGCGGAACCGTCCGATCGGCTGGGATCGGATCAGTCCTGCAGCAGTTCCTTGCGCAGGTCCCCCAGCGTGCGGTTGAGCAGCCGGGACACGTGCATCTGGGAGAGGCCGATCTCGGCGCCGATCTCCGCCTGCGTCATCTCCTGCCCGAACCGCATCTCCAGGATCCGCGCGGTGCGCTCGTCCAGGTCAGCCAGCAGGGGCGCCAGCGCGTGCCGGTCCTCGACGGCCTCCAGGGCGGGGTCGATGTCGCCCATGGTCTCGACCAGGCTGCGCGCGGGACCGCCCGACTGGGCGCGGGTGCCGGCGGCCGGCGAGTCCTGCGGGGCGTCGAGGGACTGGGTCGAGTAGCCGTTGGCGGCGACCAGGCCCTGGCGGACCTCGTCCTCGTCCAGGTCCAGGAAGGCGGCCAGCTCGGCCGGGGTCGGCGCCTGGTCGGTGACGGAGGTCAGCTCCTCCGTGGCCTGCGCCAGCAGCTGGCGCAGCTCCTGCAGGCGGCGCGGCACCCGTACGGCCCAGGTGGTGTCACGGAAGTGGCGCTTGATCTCGCCCGTGATGTAGGGCACGGCGAGCGTGGTGAACTGGGTGTTCCGCTCGGGGTCGTAGCGGTCGATCGCCTTGATCAGACCGATGATGCCGACCTGGACGATGTCCTCGTTCTCCGGGCCGCCGGTGCGGTCACGGAAGGGGCGGGCCGCGAAGTGCACCAGCGAGATGTTCATCTCGATGAGCGTGTTGCGCACGTACTGGTACTCACGGGTCCCCTCTTCGAGGGCGCGGAGCCGTTCGAAGAAGACGCGAGTCAGCTGACGGGCGTCGGCGGTCGGCAGCTCGCGCGGACAGGGTACGTCCGGGAGCCCGCTGAGCGCGGGTGTCGCGGCGGGGCCACCGGTGTAACGGGTCGGCCGGTGGATCGCCGGGATCAGGGACTCGGCCGTGGCCGTGAAGGTCATTGTCGCTCCTTGGGCACGGGTGCTTGCGGTGCGTTGTGCGCGGTCGTTCGGTCATGCGGAAACTGGCTTCCGCTCACCTGCACCCTGCCGAAGCCGTGGACACACGTCAAGTTATACCGGAAACGTTCTTCTGGAATTGCTTTTCGCGAGTCGGCGCTCAAGAATGGCCGCGTGGACAGCGAACACACGGGGTCCCGCAGGAACCGCTGGACCTTTCTGACGAACCACGCCCGGGTTCTGATCGCGATCGCGCGCGACCCCGGTATCCGCCTGCGTGACATAGCGGTGGACTGCGGTCTCACCGAGCGCACCGTGCAGGCGATCGTCACTGACCTGCAGGCGGACGGCTATCTCACCCGCACCCGGGACGGCCGGCGCAACCGCTATGTCGTGGCGCCCGCCGCGCGCTTCCGCCACCCGGCCGAGGCCGGCCGGGAGATCGCGGGCCTGCTGGCCTACCTCGCCGGTCCGCCCGCTCCCGGCACCGATCCGGACGAGCCCGCGGCACGCGAGTCAGGCGTACGCGAGTCAGCCGTACGTGAGGCATCCGACACCGCGAGCGTGTGACCGCCCTTACCGTGGCGGCATGGAACAGCGCATCAGCCTCGTGACCCTGGGCGTCTCGGACCTCGCCCGCGCCAAGAAGTTCTACGCCGCCCTGGGCTGGCGCGGCACCGAGGTCGAGGAGACGGTCTTCCACCAGGCGGGCGGCCTGGCCCTGGTGCTGTGGGACCGCCGGAAACTGGCCGCGGACTGCGGGGTCCCGTACAGCCCGCCCAACGGCTTCGGCGGTATCGCCCTCGCGCACAACGTCCGCACCGACGCCGAGGTCGACGCCCTGCTGACGGCCGCGGCGCGGGCCGGCGGCACCCTCACCCGGCCCGCGGCCGTCAATGCGATCGGCTTCTATTCGGGTGTCTTCACCGACCCGGACGGTCACGCCTGGGAGATCGCGAACAATCCCGGCTTCACGTTGTCCGAGGACGGCTCCCTGATCCTGCCCGATTTCGGCTGACCGCCCCGACCGCCACCGGCGTGCCCGCCCGGTGCCGGGGCCGCAGCCGGTGCCGGCCCGTCGCGGCGGGGACCGTCTCCGGCGGCCGTACGGCGGCCACCGGCGCGGGATCCGCACCCACGGGGTCCGCCCCCGCTGGATCCGCGCCCGCGGGATCCGCACCGGGTCCGAGCAGGAGCTCCTCGTACCGGCCGAGGGCCAGCACGGCGCAGAGGAGGGCGGGCAGGAGCAGCAACGCGGCGATCATCATGGAATGGCTTCCCTTCGGCGGCCTCGCCCCCTCGCCTGCCCGGGACCCGGCCGCGTACTCGGACCGGATGCATCGGACCGGATGGATGCACCCGCACCGCGCGGCCCAGGACCGGTCAGCGGGGGTCGGCCGCCGTGATCCGCGCGCACTCCCGGACGACCTCCGCGAAATCGTCCTTCGAGCGCAGCAGCTCCCGCTGCACGCGGGCCCCGTTGCCGCGCTCCAGCAGGGCGGTGATGCCCTCGCGGACCCGGCGCTCGTCACCCGTATCGGCCAGCGCGTCCCCGACATGGCGGTACAGGGCCTCGACGGCCTCCGCCGGGTCCACCGGGCTCATCGTGGCGGGGTGCAGCAGCGGCCCGTCCAGCCCCGAGCGGCCCGCCTGCCAGGCGGCCAGCCGCAGCATGCCGGTGCTGACCGGGGCGGGCGGTTCACCGGCCCGCCAGGAGCGGGCGGCGGTCTCCACCAGGCCCCGGACCAGGGCGGCGAGCAGGACGGGGGTGGAGGCGTCGAGGCAGACGTCCGCCACCCGGATCTCCACGGTCGGGTAGGACGCGGACAGCCGGGCGTCGAACCACACCATCCCCCGGTCGCGCAGCACCCCCGAGCCGACCATGGCCCGCACCTGGGCGTGGTAGTCCTCGGCGGAGCCGAAGACGTCCATGGGACCGG
The DNA here is from genome assembly GCF_040644195.1 of Streptomyces sp. NPDC047014. NCBI lineage: Bacteria > Bacillati > Actinomycetota > Actinomycetes > Kitasatosporales > Streptomycetaceae > Streptomyces > Streptomyces sp. NPDC047014. Next base: position 2,987 of record NZ_JBEYVX010000137.1, read on the forward strand.
TGGAGGGCAGGCGGTTCCACACGCGGCTGCGGTAGCTGGCGTACCGGGTGTCCTCGCCCTGCCAGAACGGCGAGTTCGCGCTCATGGCGGTCAGCACGGGCAGCCAGGGCCGGATCCGGTCCAGGACCGCCACGCCCTCCTCGTCCGATTCGACCGCGACGTGCACATGGCAGCCGCAGGTCAGCTGCTCCTGGGCGGTCATGCCGAACTGTCGGGCCGCCCATTCGAAGCGGTGTCCGGGCGAGAGGGAGGGCCGTACGGGCAGCGGGGTGGTGGCGGTGGCGGCCACGACCGCGCCGGCCGTCGCGGCGTGCCGGGCCGCCTCGGCGCGCCACAGGACGATCTCGTCCTGGAGGGCGGCCATGTCCATCACCGGCTTGGTGGCGAACTCCACCTGCTCCTCGTGGAGCTCCGACTCGAAGGTGTGCCCGCGCGGGTGCTGGTCCCCGTCGGCGGCGGCGAGCACGGCCCCGGCCAGGGCCAGGGGCTCCCCGCTCTCCGCGTCCGCGAGCAGCAGCTCCTCTTCGACTCCCACACTGCGCATCCGGCCTCTTCCTCCGCCTCGAACATCCTTGGAACCCCTTCCGCCTGCCCCTGCCGGCCCGGGGTATGCCCGGTCCGGCCGTGGCCGGTGTCACGGCTCCGCCACGGCCTATCGTGGGTCCGTGAAGCTGCTCCTGACCTCGGACACGCACGTGCCCGCCCGGGCGAGGCTCCTGCCGGAGGCGCTGCTGTCGGCCGTGGACGCGGCCGATGTGGTGATCCACGCCGGGGACTGGACCGACGAGCCCACCCTCGACCTGCTGAAGGCCCGCTCCCGGCGGCTCCTCGCCGTGTACGGCAACAACGACGGGCCGGGGCTGCGCCGCCGGCTGCCCGAGATCGCCCGCGCCGAGCTGGGCGGGCTGCGCTTCGCCGTGGTCCACGAGACCGGGCCGGCCGCCGGGCGCGAGCGGCGCTGCGCCACGCGTTTCCCCGGCACGGACGTGCTGGTCTTCGGCCACAGCCACATCCCCTGGGACACCACCGCCCCGGGCGGGCTGCGCCTGCTCAATCCCGGCTCCCCCACGGACCGGCGGCGTCAGCCGCACCACACGTTCATGACGCTGAGTGCGTTGGACGGTACGCTGCGCGACGTGGAGCTCCACCGGCTGCCGGTGCGGTCCTGAGGCGGCGGGCTCGTCGCGGCGGGCTTAGCGTGGCAGGTGGGGGCGGGACCGGCGCCGTGCGAACGGCACACGACACGCACGGCAGGAGGGCCGCCGATGGGCACGGTGCACGATTCCCAGGGCTCCCGGCAGGTGGACGCGTACGAGGTGGTCTTCGCCTCCGCGGACGGCACCGGTGAGGACGTGGTCAGGATGACGCGCACCGAAGCCTCCGGACCGGGCGGCCACCCCGTCTACGAGGACGCCACCGGCATCGTCCGGGCCGAGATCAGCGACCACGGCGAGGTACGGGTGCTCGCGAGCGGCGGCGGCCAGGAACCGGCCCGCGCACTGCGGGCCCGCGCCGTGGGCTGAGCGCGCACCGGCGGCACCGGCGGGCACCGGCGGGCACCGGACTGGCCCTAGCGGCCCGGGTGTCCCGCGAGGAGGGCGTCGAGGAAGGCCCAGTCCAGGCGCTCCGCCTCGGCCTCCGCCGGGACCGCCTCCCAGGTCTCCTCCAGCCAGGACCGCAGCTCCGCCCGGTCCAGCGCGAACAGCGCCACCTGGGGCTCGGCCCCCACCCGCAGCAGGGCCTGCCCCTCGCGGCCCGGCCCCGAGGCCGGGCGTATGCGTACGTCGCCCTCGCCGACGAGCGTACGGACCCCGCGGGTCAGCAGATCGCGGCCGAGGATCCAGGTCACGGGGGCGGCGCCCGGCGGGTGGAAGGTGAGCTCGACGTCGAGCGGGGCTCCGGGACACCACCGGAACTCCGCGCCGAGCGGGAACCGCAGCTGGTCCCTGAGCTGGTGGATCTCCATCGTCAGGATCAGGTCGTGCTCGGCGACGGAACGCTGGCGGGCCATGAGGACTCGTTTCTGCGCGGAGGGCGGTGGGCGGCCGGCGCCCTGGCAGACGCCTTCCGTCCGCGTCTGTTCGCTCTCGGCCGTCCCAAACCGCCCCGCCGCCGCCTCAGCCCACCTGGATCCCGATCACGCAGGTGTCGTCGTCGGTGTCGGACCGGCTTCCGGCGAGCAGCCGGTCGAGCCTCTGGTCCAGGTCGCCGGGGCAGGAGGCGGCCGCGTGGACGAGGTGGCCGAGCGAGTCCTGGACGGAGGAGTCCCGGCGTTCCACCAGGCCGTCCGTGAACATCAGCAGGGTGTCGCCCGGTGCGAGCTGCACCTCCCGCTCGGCGTAGGTCACGTCCGGCACGGCCCCGAGCAGCAGCCCCTCGATGAGCGGGAACGCCTCGGCCTCCGTGCCGCGTACGAGGACCGGCGGCAGATGCCCCGCGCGGGCCCAGCGCATCACCCGGGTCCCGGGGTCGAAGAGCCCGCAGACGGCGGTGGCCGTCACGTGCTTGGCCAGGTTGTGGGTGACGGTGTTCAGCCAGGACAGCAGCTGCGCGGGTCCCGCCCCGGTGACGGCGAGGCCGCGCAGGGCGTTGCGCAGGACCACCATGCCGGTGGCGGCCTCGATGCCGTGCCCGGCGACGTCGCCCACCGAGAGCATGATCAGCCCCGAGGGCAGGACCACGGTGTCGTACCAGTCGCCGCCGACCAGCGACTCGGTCTCGGCGGGCCGGTAGCGTACGGCGACCCGCAGCCCGGGGGCTTCGACGGCCGGCGGGGTCGGCGGCATGATGGCGTGCTGGAGCTGGAGCGCGAGCCGGTTGCGTTCGGCCGACTCGGCCGCCGTATGGGCGAGTTGGTCGCGGGTGGCGGCCAGGGCCACCTCGGTCCAGTGCTGGGCAGAGATGTCCTGGTAGGCGCCGCGTACGGCGTGCAGCCGCTGGTCGGCGCCGAAGACGGGCTCGGCGACGACGCGGATGTGGCGGGTGATCCCGTCGGCCCGCTGGAGGCGCAGGTTGACGGAGGCGGGGCGGCGGTGGCGCAGCACCGCGCGCAGGAAGCGGCCAAGGGCGGCGGAGTCGTCGGGGTGGGCGTAGCCGGGCAGTTCCCGCAGCCGGACGGGCGGCGCGGTGGCGGGCAGCCCGTACAGGGAGTAGAGCTGGGCGTTCCAGGTGGTCTCCCCGGTGAGCAGGTTCTCCTCGAAGCCGCCGATCCGGCCCAGGCGTTGCGCGTGCTGGAGGATGTCGGCCAGCCGGGCCGTCTCGTCCTCGACGCGCCAGATCAGCAGGACGGCCGCGCCGTGCCGGCTGACGCTGATGTCGGCGACGGAGGTGAGGGGGATCTGGTCGACGAGCGCGGTGAGGCTCATGCGTTCGGCGCGGAAGGGCTCGCCGGTGGCGTGCACCCGCTCGATGACGTCGAAGAGGCCGCTCTCGCCGGCGGCCATCGGGTACGCCTCCAGCAGCAGGGAGCCGTTGACGTCGCCGCGCTGCCGTCCGACGGGGTCGATGAAGCGGCTGTTGGTGTGGCGGATGCGGAAGTCGGTCAGCCGGCCCGCGGGGTCCAGGACGGGGGTGAGGACGACGGCCGGGTCGTGCAGCCCCTCGGCGAGGTCGATCAGCTCCCGGACGTCGGGCAGTACGGCGTCCGGCGCGGCGGGGTCGGCGGGCGCCGAGGCGTCCATGGTGCGGGCGCACAGCTCCGCCAGGGCCTCGATCTGCCGTTCGATCTGCGGGGGCTGGTCCGCCAGCGGCTGCGGCCAGCAGATCTCCAGGACACCGTGTATGCGGCCGCCCGTTCCGGCCGGTACGGCGATCCGGCCGCCGTCGGGCCACTGGAGGTGGCCGATCGAGGGCAGTCCGGCCCGCTTGAGCCGGGCGAGGGCGACGAGGCGGCGGTCGCGCAGCGCGAGCCGGGCCACGGTGGAGACGCCGGGCGGTACGTGGTGCCAGCGCGCGGCCTCCCCCGGCGGGAACCCGGCGTGTCCCGCGAGGCCCAGGGAGCCGTCGGGGGCCGCGGTCCACACGGCGACGGCGGTGGCCCCGAGCGGCGCGAGGGCGTTGGTCAGCAGGGATTCGGCGACGGCCTGGGTGTCGGCGGCGACGGCGAGCATCCCGCTCTCGGCGGTCCGCAGCCGCACCGCGAGGGTGTCGGGCCGCCCCTCGGGGGTGAGCGCGGGGGACGGCGGGGCCGGAACGTCCACGGCGGTGGTGCGTTCGACGAACTCGGCGGCGACCTCGCTGACCTGGTCCCGGGCGGCCTGGTTGACGATGTCGGCGGCGAGTTCGAGCGGCGAGAGGCCGGTGTCGCGGCACAGGTCGTCGAGCTGGCGGGCGGCCGCTGCGGGGGTGCAGCTGAGCTGGCCGATCAGGATGCCCTTGGCCAGTTCGACCAGGGCCCGGCCGTCCGCGGCCGCGTGGGCCTCCCGTACCTCGCGGCGCAGCCGTTCGACGGTGGCGACGAGCCGTCCCAGGGGGGTCGGGGCCTGGTGCGGGATGGTGCTCCGGGCCGGCTCCGCCGTCAGCGGACCGGGGGTCCGGGGCTCGTCGTAGTGCTGTGTGTCGGGGATGCTCACCGTGCTGCCGACTCCTTGCTGGGACGGTCGTGCCTGCGCCGGCCGGGGCCGGCGCAGCGGGCGGCCGGGACCGGCCGGGCGGGGCTCACCGGGTGAGCCAGTGCCGGACGCGGGCGATCAGGTCGTCGGCGTCGACGGGCTTGGTGACGTAGTCGCTGGCCCCCGCGGCGAGGCTCTTCTCCCGGTCGCCGGGCATGGCCTTGGCGGTGACCGCGATGATGGGCAGGCCGGAGTAGGCGGGCATCCGGCGGATCTCGGCGGTGGCCGCGTAGCCGTCCAGTTCGGGCATCATCACGTCCATCAGGATCAGGTCGACCCCGTGGTTGCGCAGCAGGGTGTCGATGCCCTTGCGCCCGTCCTCCGCGTGCAGGACGCGTACGCCGTGCAGTTCGAGCACCCCGCTCAGCGCGAACAGGTTGCGCGCGTCGTCGTCGACGACGAGGACGGTACGTCCGGCCAGGTCGTTGTCGAGCACATGGGCGGTCTGCTGCCGCTCCACGCCGCCCTGGGCCAGGGGCAGGACGTCCCCGGGCTGGTCGGCGGTGAGGTGGAGCACGATGCGCTCGCGCAGCTCGTCCAGGCTCGACAGCAGTTCCAGGCGGCGCGAGGCGGCCCGCTCGCGCAGGGCGCGCTCCTGGACCGTTTTCAGCCGCGGGTTGTTGTGCGCGAGGACGGGGAGGGAGGAGAGCGCCGGGTCCCCGTCGAGCGCGTCGAGGAAGCGCAGGGCCTCCCCGTCGGGCATGTCCAGTTCCAGGACGACGCAGTGGAAGGAGTCCGAGGCGAGGGCCGCGGCGGCGTCCCGGGAGCTCGTCGCGTTGATCACCTGGATGGCCGCGCGGTCCCCGGCGGGCCGGTGCCGGGGGGCGAAGTCCCGGTCGGCGCTCTCGGCGACGAGGGAGAGCAGCCCGCCCTGGCGCTCCTCGATCACCAGCAGCCGGCGGGCCTGGCGCTGCGCCGGGAGGGCGGTGCCGGAGCCGCCCGGTTCGGCGGTGCCGGAGCCGGAGCCGTGCGGGGCCGCGTCGGGGGCGTCGGAGGCGGGGGTCTCCTCGTAGTCCGCCCGGCTGACCGGGAGGTAGAGGGTGAAGGTGCTGCCCTGGCCCGGGGTGCTCTCGGCGGTGACGGCGCCGCCGAGGAGCTGGGCGATCTCCCGGCTGATGGAGAGCCCGAGTCCGGTGCCGCCGTACTTGCGGCTGGTGGTGCCGTCGGCCTGCTGGAAGGCGCCGAACACCGACTCCAGCTGCTGCTCGGGGATGCCGATGCCGGTGTCCCGTACCCGGAAGGCGACGACGGGGCCGCGGCCGTGCAGGGTGGCGGGGACCTCGGGGGCCGCGGCCGGTTCGATGCGCAGTTCCACACCGCCGCGCTCGGTGAACTTCACGGCGTTGGAGAGCAGGTTGCGGAGCACCTGGCGCAGCCGGGAGTCGTCGGTGAGCAGGTCGGCGGGGGCGTCGGGCGCGGTGGTGACGGTGAAGTCGAGGCTCTTCTGCGTGGTCATCGGCCGGAAGGTGGCGTCGACGTACTCCAGCAGCTGCGGCAGGTCGACCCGCTCGGGGTTGATGTCCATCTTGCCGGCCTCGACCTTGGACAGGTCGAGGATGTCGTTGATGAGCTGGAGCAGGTCGGAGCCGGCCGAGTGGATGATGCCCGCGTACTCGACCTGCTTCGGGGTGAGGTTGCGGGTGGGGTTCTGGGCGAGCAGCTGGGCGAGGATGAGCAGACTGTTGAGCGGGGTGCGCAGCTCGTGGCTCATGTTGGCCAGGAACTCGGACTTGTACTTGGAGGCCAGGGACAGCTGCTGGGCGCGGTCCTCCAGCTCCTGCCGGGCCTGTTCGATCTCCAGGTTCTTGGCCTCGATGTCGCGGTTCTGGCTGGCGAGGAGGGCCGCCTTCTCCTCCAGTTCGGCGTTGGAGCGCTGGAGCTCCTCCTGCTGGTCCTGGAGTTCCGCGGAGCGTGCCTGGAGTTCGCCGGTGAGCCGCTGGGACTCCCCGAGCAGCTCATCCGTACGGGCGTTGGCGACGATCGTGTTGACGTTGACGCCGATGGTCTCCATCAGCTGGCCGAGGAAGTCGCGGTGCACGGGGGTGAAGGCGGTGAAGGAGGCCAGCTCGATCACGCCGAGGACCTGGTCGTCCACGACGATCGGCAGGACGATCAGGCTGCCGGGGTTGGTGTGGCCGAGTCCGGAGGAGATGACGTAGCCGCCGGGGACCTGGTCGGTGGCGATGATGCGGTGGCTGCGCGCGGCCTGGCCGACCAGGGACTCACCGAGGGCGAAGCCGGTGGTCTCGGCGCTGCCCGCGGGGCGTCCGTAGGAGCCGACGAGGGTGAGGACGGTGCCCTGGGGGCTGTCCTCGGCCAGGTAGAAGGCGCCGTACTGGGCGGCGACGAGCGGGGTCAGCTCGTCCATGACCAGCTCCGCGACGACGGCGAGGTCGCGGTGGCCCTGCATCAGGTCGGAGACGCGGGCCAGGTTAGTCTTGAGCCAGTCCTGTTCCTGGTTGGCGCGGGTGCTCTCGCGGAGCGAGCCCACCATGGAGTTGATGTTGTCCTTGAGCTCGGCGACCTCGCCGGAGGCGTCGACGGTGATCGAGCGGGTCAGGTCCCCCTCGGCGACGGCGCTGGCGACCTCGGCGATGGCGCGGACCTGGCG
>NZ_JBEYVX010000138.1:0-9355 GCF_040644195.1 Streptomyces sp. NPDC047014
CACGACCGATGCCCGCGCGGCCACGCCCCGGGCCCGCAGCGCCGCCTGCGCGGCGAGCCGGTCCCGCCCGGCGAACAGCGCCCGGGACAGCGCCAGCGCGGTGCGGCGCTCCTCGGGGGACAGGTAACGGTTGCGGGAGGACAGCGCGAGGCCGTCCTCCTCGCGCACGGTCGGTACGCCGACCACCTCGACGGGGAAGTTCAGGTCGGTCACCATCCGCCGGATCAGCGCCAGCTGCTGGGCGTCCTTCTGCCCGAAGAGCGCCAGGTCGGGCCGGGTGAGGTGGAGCAGCTTGGCGACGACGGTCAGCATCCCGTCGAAGTGCCCGGGGCGGGTGCCGCCCTCCAGACGGCCGCCCATCGGCCCGGCGCTGATCCGCACCTGCGGGTCGCCGCCCGGGTAGACCTCGTCCACCGCCGGGGCGAACACCGCGTCGGCGCCCGCCTCCCGGGCGATCACCAGGTCCGCGTCGAGGGTGCGCGGGTAGCGGTCCAGGTCCTCGCCCGCGCCGAACTGCAGCGGGTTGACGAAGACGGTGACGACCACCTGCCCCCCGGGCCCGGCCAGCTCCCGCGCGGTACGGACCAGGGTGGCGTGGCCCTCGTGCAGCGCGCCCATGGTCATCACCACGGCCCGGCGGCCCGCGCGCGGCAGCGCGTGCAGCGCCTCGGCGGTGTGCAGCAGCTCGGTCACCGGTCGCCCCCGTCGGAATCCGTGTCCGCCAGTACGCCGAGCAGGTCCTCGGCGAGTTCGGGCTTGAGCAGACCGTGCGCGAGGGCCCGGTCCGCGGTGGTGCGGGCCATCGCCAGATAGCCGGCGACCGTACCGGGCGCGTGCTTGCGCAGCTCCGCGACGTGCGCGGCGACCGTACCGGCGTCCCCGCGGGCCACCGGCCCGGTCAGGGCCGCGTCCCCGGAGCGCAGGGCGTTGTCCAGGGCCGCGCCGAGCAGCGGGCCGAGCATCCGGTCGGGGTGCCCCACCCCGGCCGTGCGCAGCAGCTCCAGCGACTGCGCGACCAGCGTGACCAGGTGGTTCGCGCCGAGGGCCAGGGCCGCGTGGTAGAGCGCGCGGTTCTCCTCGGCGATCCACTCGGGCTCCCCGCCCATCTCGATCACCAGCGCCTCGGCGGCCAGCCGCAGCTCCTCCGGGGCGGTGACGCCGAAGGAGCAGCCGGCCAGCCGCTGCACGTCCACCTCGGTCCCGGTGAAGGTCATCGCGGGATGCAGGGCCAGCGGCAGCGCGCCCGCGCGGCGGGCCGGGTCGAGCACGGCCGTCCCGTAGCGGCCGGAGGTGTGCACCAGCAGCTGGCCCGGCCGGACCGCACCGGTTTCGGCCAGCCCCTCCACCAGGGAGGGCAGCGCGTCGTCGGGGACGGTGAGCAGCACCAGGTCGGCCAGCTCCAGCACCCGCCCCGGCGGCACCAGCGGCACATCGGGCAGCATCCGCGCGGCCCGCCGCACCGAGGCGTCGGACACTCCGGACACGGCGACCGGGTGGTGCCCGGCCTGCTGGAGCGCGCGCGCGAGCGCGGGGCCGACCCGGCCGGCACCGACGACACCGACGGTGAGCCGGGCAGGGCGGGGCTGCTGTGAGGGATTCACGCGGGGAATGCCTTCCGTTCCAGTCCGCGGGGGTACCGGACGATACGCCGTCATGCTAGCCCCTGGGCTCTTGGCCGGCCGGGGACGCGGGAGCGAGGATCGGACACCATGAGCGACAGCAACGAGGAAGCAGAACGCACCGCACGGCTCGTGGCGGCCTGGCGCGCCGCCGACCGGGTCCTGACCCGCGGCCTGCGCGAACCCACGCTCGGAGAACTGCTCGCCGGGCTCGCCGAGGCCCCGTACGCCCTGGACGGCCCCGCCGATGTCTACGGCGACGGGATCGTCGCCGACCTGGAGCGGCGGGTGGCCGGCCTGCTGGGGACGCAGGACGCGGCCTTCTTCCCCACCGGCACCATGGCCCAGCAGATCGCCCTGCGCTGCTGGGCCGGGCGCACCGGCAACCCGGTGGTCGCCCTGCACCCCATGGGCCACCCCGAGCGCTGGGAGGGCGAGGCCCTGTCCACGGTCTCCGGGCTGCGCGTGGTGCACCCCACCACCGAGCCGCGCCCCTTCACCGCCGAGGAGGTCGCGGCCGTCCGCGAGCCCTTCGGCACGCTGATGGTGGAGCTGCCGCTGCGCGACGCGGGCTTCCTGCTGCCCTCCTGGGAGGAGCTGGAGGAGACGGTGGAGGCCGCCCGCGAGCGGGAGGCCGTGGTCCACTTCGACGGGGCCCGGCTGTGGGAGTCCACCGTCCACTTCGGCCGCCCCCTGGCCGAGATCGCGGGCCTCGCGGACTCCGTGTACGTCTCCTTCTACAAGTCCCTCGGCGGCCTCGCCGGAGCCGCCCTGGCCGGCCCGCGGGAGTTCGTCGAGGAGACCAGGGTCTGGCGCCACCGCTACGGCGGCCAGCTCTTCCGCCAGTTCCCCCAGGCCCTGTCCGCCCTCGCCGGCCTGGAGCGGGAGCTGCCCCGGCTGCCCGCGTACGTGGCCCGGGCGCGCGCGGTGGCCGAGGGCCTGCGGGCCGGCTTCGCCGAGGCGGGCCTGCCGTGGTTCCGGATCCACCCGGAGGTCCCGCACACCCACCAGTTCCAGGTGTGGCTGCCGTACGAGGCGGAGCGGCTGGACGAGGCCGGGCTGCGGCAGGCCGAGGAGACCGGCACCGTCCTCTTCCGCCGCTGGTCCGCGGACGGGCCGCCGGGGATGTCGATGACCGAGATGCAGATCACGGAGCCGGGCCTGGCCTGGACGGAAACGGACGTGAAGGATGCGGTTTCGGCCTTTGTCGACCGCCTCCGGCAACCCCGTACGCCGGCGTGACGTCCTCCCGGGACACAGGGGCGAAACGCCGAATTGCGGGAAAGCGACCGGCCGGCACCGGCCACGGCGTTACCGTCCCTTGACAGCCAGTACCGGCCACCGTGCCCACAGGAGACACCATGACCGCTCAGCCCGCGTGGCAGAAGTCCTCGTTCTGTGGCGAGGGCGACGCCTGCGTCTACGTCGCCAGCGCCCCCGGCGCCCTGGTGAAGGTCGCCGACCGCGTCGACCCGGCCCACCTCGTCCTCGCCACGACCCACGCCGCCTGGACCGACTTCCTGCGCGCGGTCAAGGAGACCGGCTGAGGCGTGGGCCGCGCCGCGCCGCACGCACACGCCCTGAGGGGCTTTTGTCCGATTAGCGCGTATCTTCGGCCCCATGCCCACGCCCTACGGATCCCGCGGCGGCATGGCGTTCAGCGCTGCTGAGCTGCACCTGCTCAGGCGTTCGCTCGCCCACGCCCTCCAGTCCTCCTCGGCCCCCCTGGCGGCCGGGGAGGTCCAGGACTGCCTGCGCCTCGCGCAGTCGGTGGACGACGCGGCCCGGGAGGCGGGCCGGCTCAGAGCCTTCCTGCTCGCCGACCTCGCCCGCTACCGGGCCGCCCTCCCCGGCAGCCTCTCCGGCTATCTGGAGCTGCTGCGCGAGGCCCTGGACGCGGGCCTCGCCCCGACTCCGGACGACCTCGCCGCCCTGCGCGCCCTGCGCGGCAACCCGGCCGCCGCCCGGCTGCTGGAGCGGGCCCGCGCCGCCGCCGGAGGCACCGCCCGCCGCGCCCCGGCGGCCGCGCCCGCCTCCCGGACCCGGCTGACCGCCCTCGCGGGCGGCCGCGAGGAGCCCCGCAAGCCCGCCCCGGCGCCGCAGGAGCCGCCGCGGCCCGAGCGGCCCGTACCGACGCCCGGCGAGGTCTTCCCGCCGCGCCGCAAGCCCACCCCGCCCCCGGCGGCCGGGCGCGCCGCCGGATAGCTAGGCTGGGTGCCATGGACTACGTCTCCGCGCTCGTGCCCCCCGTCGTGATGGCCGCGTTCTTCATCGCCCTCGTCGTGACGATCGTGAAGAGCCAGGGCGGCGCCAACAAGGCCAAGGAGGACGCGGCGGTCGACGCCGTGCTCGCCCGCGCCGAATCGGCCCGCCAGCAGGACCAGCACCCGTAGCACCTCCGGACGGCACGCCCCCTCCGGCGGGCGCGCGGCCCCCGGCCGTGCGCCCGATTTTGTTGCGCGTTGCCGGGTGAATGGCCGGGCAATTCCGTACAAGCCGCACTATCGTGCTGTTTGTGCCTCGCCCCCTGGGAGAACTCGAAGACGCCGTGATGACGCGGGTGTGGCAGTGGAACCGCCCGGTCACCGTTCGGGAAGTACTGGAAGACCTCCAGCAGGAACGGTCCATCGCGTACACCACGGTCATGACCGTTATGGACAATCTCCATCAGAAGGGCTGGGTCCGCCGGGAAGCCGAGGGCCGCGCCTATCGATATACGGCGGTCTCCACCCGCGCCGCCTACTCGGCCGCTCTGATGAACGAAGCCTGGTCGACGAGCGACAACCCCGCCGCCGCCCTCGTCGCCTTCTTCGGCATGATGTCCGCGGAACAGCGCGAAGCCCTCCGCGACGCCGTCCGGATCGTCCAGCACGACGACGAGTCCGCCGCCGAGTCCGCCCCTGAGCCCGCCCCCGGGTCCGCCGCCGGGTCCGCCCCCGCGCCCGAAGCGGCGGCGCCGCCGGCCGGGGCCCCCGAAGGGGACTCCGGCGAGCAGCCGGAGCGGCCGGGGCGATAGCGTCCGCAGCCATGGGAGAGTTTTCCTCTGCACATGCAGAAACAGTGACGATCCGTCGTGCCCGCACAGGCGATGTTCCCGCGCTGCGCCGCCTCCTCGACCAGTACGTGCAGCAGCGGATCCTGCTCGACAAAGCACCGGTCGTCCTTTACGAGGACATCCAGGAGTTCTGGGTCGCGGAACACGACTCCACCGCACAGGTGGTGGGCTGCGGCGCTCTCCACGTGATGTGGGAAGACCTGGCCGAAGTACGGACTCTCGCCGTCGACCGGGACTTGAAGGGCGCCGGCGTCGGTCATCAGGTGCTCGCGCAGTTGTTGCGCACCGCCCGCGCGCTCGGGGTGAGCCGGGTTTTCTGCCTCACCTTCGAAGTCGAGTTCTTCGCGAAGCACGGCTTCGTCGAGATCGGTGAGACCCCGGTCGACACCGATGTGTACATGGAGCTCCTGCGTTCCTATGACGAGGGTGTCGCGGAGTTCCTCGGTCTCGAACGAGTGAAGCCGAACACCTTGGGCAACAGTCGGATGCTTCTGCACCTCTGATCGATGGCCCCAGCTTTTCCGCCGCTCCGCGCGCCTGTGGCCTATGTCCGAATCGCGCACGTTTCCCGCCTCGTTGCGGTCCTGAACCTCTCCCGGGGGGTTTGTGTTTTCCAGGCAAAAGCGGTTTCCTTTCCGCGTACTGCTTTTCGATGAAAGGAAATCCCGGTGGCACAGAAGGTTCAGGTCCTTCTTGTCGACGACCTCGACGGTGGCGAGGCGGACGAGACGGTGACGTTCGCTCTGGACGGCAAGACCTACGAGATCGACCTCACCACCGCCAACGCTGAAAAGCTCCGCGGTCTGCTCGACCCGTACACCAAGGGCGGCCGCCGCACCGGTGGCCGTGCCACCGCGGCCCGCGCCAAGGGCCGCGCGGCCGCTTCGACCGGAAACCCGGACACGGCCGAGATCCGCGCCTGGGCCAAGGAGAACGGCTACAACGTGAACGACCGCGGCCGCGTCCCGGCCGAGATCCGCGAAGCCTACGAGAAGGCCAAGGGCTGACGGACCCCGTTCGTACGCCGCCCCAGGCGCGCCCGGTGGCATTCCGTCGCCGCGGCCGCCACCAGGCGTACGAGATCGGGCCCGTCCGCGGGTCCGGCGGCCCGCCCGGGACCGGGCAGGGCCGGCAGCAGTGCCTCACACCCCTGCTCGGGGGGCCGCAGCCACACGGCGGCCTCCCGGGGGCCGGCCCCGCGGCGCGGCCCCGGGGGAGCCGGGGCGGTGATCGCGTCCCCCGCACCCAGGGCGGCGAGATCCAGGGCGACCCCGCCCCATTCCAGCCAGTCGAGCAGTCCGTCGAGCTCGTCGGCGCAGCCCGCGGCCACCAGGAACCGCATCCGGCGCCCGGCCAGGGCCACCGGCCCCGTGCCGACCGGCCTGCGCAGCACCGCCGCTCCGGCGTCGGACGGCAGGTCCAGCACGTCGAAGCGGATCCCGGTCGCGAGCCGGGCGGGCGGTCCGGCCGTGACGGTCCAGCCGAGGACCCGGCGGTACCAGGCGGCGTCCGCGTCCTCCTCGGGCGCGACGCGGGGCTGCGGAACGGTCGGCGGGACGGTGGCGGCCATGTCCGGAGCAACTGCCGAAACGCTCGCGGGTTACGGTAGGCGTGACGGTCCGCATCCTTCCACGTGCGGAACGTGAACTTCCGCGGGGGGTGGCGTCCCACATTCGGGACGGAACTGTGTTCGCCCTCAGCGGAGGGAACCGGTGAAACCGGCATGGACTGTCAGCCCTGACGGGTAAGACATTCCTAGTGGATCGGGGCGACACGCTGATTTGACCGGGTTCCGTTCGCCGTCGGCGTACTCGCATGACGGGTATCTGCCTGGCCTGCGGGAACATCGTCTCGCACCATCGAGTTGGAGCAGTTGTCGGCTGTTCAGGCCGGTTTTCCCCGCGGACGCAGGGGTGAGCCGCGGACGGATGTCGGCAGTTGGAATGAGCTGTCCCGCCCCACGGGACTAGCATGCGGAAGGACAGGGCGGGGACCGACCCCGAACTGCCCGACCGCTCTGAGGAGCGATAAACGATGTTCGAGAGGTTCACCGACCGCGCGCGGCGGGTTGTCGTCCTGGCTCAGGAAGAAGCCCGGATGCTCAACCACAACTACATCGGCACCGAGCACATCCTCCTGGGCTTGATCCACGAGGGTGAGGGTGTCGCCGCTAAGGCCCTGGAGAGCCTCGGGATTTCGCTCGAGGCTGTTCGCCAGCAGGTTGAGGAGATCATCGGTCAGGGCCAGCAGGCCCCGTCCGGCCACATCCCCTTCACCCCGCGGGCGAAGAAGGTCCTGGAGCTTTCGCTCCGAGAGGCCCTCCAGCTCGGCCACAACTACATCGGCACCGAGCACATCCTGCTCGGCCTGATCCGCGAGGGCGAGGGCGTCGCCGCCCAGGTCCTCGTGAAGCTGGGCGCCGATCTCAACCGAGTCCGGCAGCAGGTCATCCAGCTGCTCTCCGGCTACACCGGCGGGGGCAAGGAGTCGGCCACGGCAGGCGGCCCGGCCGAGGGCACGCCCTCGACCTCGCTCGTCCTGGACCAGTTCGGCCGCAACCTCACCCAGGCGGCCCGCGAATCCAAGCTCGACCCGGTCATCGGGCGCGAGAAGGAGATCGAGCGGGTCATGCAGGTGCTGTCCCGCCGCACCAAGAACAACCCGGTCCTCATCGGCGAGCCCGGCGTCGGCAAGACCGCCGTCGTCGAGGGCCTGGCCCAGGCGATCGTCAAGGGCGAGGTCCCCGAGACCCTCAAGGACAAGCACCTCTACACGCTTGACCTGGGTGCCCTGGTCGCCGGTTCCCGCTACCGCGGTGACTTCGAGGAGCGCCTGAAGAAGGTGCTCAAGGAGATCCGCACCCGCGGCGACATCATCCTGTTCATCGACGAGCTCCACACCCTCGTGGGTGCGGGCGCCGCCGAGGGCGCGATCGACGCCGCGAGCATCCTCAAGCCGATGCTGGCCCGTGGTGAGCTCCAGACCATCGGTGCCACGACGCTCGACGAGTACCGCAAGCACCTCGAGAAGGACGCCGCGCTGGAGCGCCGCTTCCAGCCGATCCAGGTGGCGGAGCCTTCCCTCCCCCACACGATCGAGATCCTCAAGGGCCTGCGCGACCGCTACGAGGCCCACCACCGCGTCTCCATCACGGACGAGGCCCTCGTCCAGGCGGCGACGCTGGCGGACCGCTACATCTCGGACCGCTTCCTCCCGGACAAGGCGATCGACCTGATCGACGAGGCCGGCTCCCGGATGCGCATCCGCCGGATGACCGCGCCGCCGGACCTCCGCGAGTTCGACGAGAAGATCGCGGGCGTGCGCCGCGACAAGGAGTCGGCCATCGACTCCCAGGACTTCGAGAAGGCAGCTTCCCTCCGCGACAAGGAGAAGCAGCTGCTGGCGGCGAAGACCAAGCGCGAGAAGGAATGGAAGGCCGGCGACATGGACGTCGTCGCCGAGGTCGACGGCGAGCTCATCGCCGAGGTCCTCGCGACCGCGACCGGCATTCCCGTCTTCAAGCTCACCGAGGAGGAGTCCTCGCGGCTGCTCCGCATGGAGGACGAGCTCCACCGCCGCGTCATCGGCCAGAAGGACGCCATCAAGGCGCTCTCCCAGGCGATCCGCCGTACCCGTGCGGGTCTCAAGGACCCGAAGCGCCCCGGTGGCTCGTTCATCTTCGCCGGCCCGTCCGGTGTCGGTAAGACCGAGCTCTCGAAGACGCTCGCCGAATTCCTCTTCGGTGACGAGGACGCGCTGATCTCCCTCGACATGTCGGAGTTCAGCGAGAAGCACACGGTTTCCCGTCTCTTCGGTTCGCCCCCCGGCTACGTGGGCTACGAAGAGGGCGGCCAGCTCACCGAGAAGGTGCGCCGGAAGCCGTTCTCCGTCGTCCTCTTCGACGAGGTCGAGAAGGCCCACCCGGATATCTTCAATTCCCTTCTCCAGATCCTGGAGGACGGTCGCCTGACCGACTCCCAGGGCCGGGTCGTGGACTTCAAGAACACGGTCATCATCATGACGACCAACCTGGGTACGCGGGACATCTCGAAGGGCTTCAACCTGGGCTTCGCGGCGCAGGGCGACACGAAGACCGGCTACGAGCGGATGAAGGCGAAGGTCAACGAAGAGCTCAAGCAGCACTTCCGGCCGGAGTTCCTGAACCGTGTCGACGACACGGTCGTCTTCCACCAGCTCACCGAGGAAGACATCATCCAGATCGTCGACCTGATGATCGCCAAGGTCGACGAGCGCCTCAAGGACCGCGACATGGGCATCGAGCTGAGCGGTGACGCGAAGCTCCTGCTCGCCAAGCGCGGCTACGACCCGATCCTGGGTGCCCGTCCGCTGCGCCGGACCATCCAGCGCGAGATCGAGGACATCCTGTCGGAGAAGATCCTCTTCGGCGAGCTGCGTCCCGGTCACATCGTGGTCGTCGGCAAGGAGGGTGAGGGCGAGGAGGCCAAGTTCACCTTCCGCGGCGAGGAGAAGTCGGCCCTGCCCGACCTCCCCCCGATCGAGGCCACGGGCTCCGGCCCGGACCTGTCGAAGGGCGCGTAACCGCCCGGGCGCGTGAGCGCCCCGAGCACCACCCACAGGGGCGGCGGGGCGGCCCCGCGGCGTCGGCGGCTGCACACTGCGCGCCGCCGCCCCCCCCCCACGCGAGAGCAAGAACCACAAC
>NZ_JBEYVX010000139.1:0-9151 GCF_040644195.1 Streptomyces sp. NPDC047014
GGCGTAGCCGCGCGTACCGTAACGAGGTCGAGTTGTCGATGGCTGCTGCCGCCTGCCTACCGATGGGCGAAGGTCACTGATAGCCCGCCGGGGCGCGGCCACGCTCAGGAGGCGACCGCCCCGCCCTTGAGCAACGCGGCCCCCAACGGCGTCACGGTATGCAGCACCGCGTTCCCCCGCCGCAGCGTGGTCACCAGCCCCGCCTCCCGCATCACGCACGCGTGCTGGCTCGCCGAAGCCAGCGAGACCCCGGCCCGGCGGGCCAGCTCGCTCGTGGTCGCGCCGTCCCCTATCGCCCGCAGCACCACCGACCGGGTGTGCCCGACCAGCTTGCCCAGGGTCCGCTGCCGCTGCTCCTCCACGGGCCGCCGCGCCGCCTCCCCGCCGCCCGGCGCGGAGGCGAGCTGCGCCGCGGCCGGATAGACCAGCACCGGCGGCAGCTCCGGATCGTGCAGGGTGACCGCCGTGCGCCGGCAGAAGAAGGACGGCTGGAGCAGCAGCCCGCGCCCCCGCAGCCGTACGTCCCGGTCCACCGGGTAGTCGCACTCCAGCACCGGCGCCCGCCAGCGCAGCATGGGCGGCAGCGAGTCCAGCAGCTCGTCGGCCCCGCCGTCGAGCAACGCGCGGCCGCGTGCCGCCCGTTCGGCTTCTATCTGGGCCTGGATATGGGTCCAGTACGGCTCCACGGCCGCCCGGTGGTAGGCGCGCAGCTCCCCCATCAGCCGGGGCAGGTGCTTGGCGCCGCCGTCCATGAACTCCCGCAGGCGCGGGGTCATCGGCGTACCGGCGGAGAGCAGCCGGAGCTCGCGCCGCATGCGCTCGGGACGGATCCCGCGCAGGGCGTCGAGCGCCACGTCCCATCCGTACTGCCCCTCCACAGGGGTCAGGAAATCCGGGAAATAACCGCGACTCGGTATGAGCATACCGAGGGTGCGTGTTTCACTATTCAACCTGCTCCGGGTTTCAGTACGCCATTCACCGAACAACCGGGCGTCACGCCGGTCTCTTAAGCGATGAAAGCTGAGAATCGTTTCCCACAACGCATCGGGACGCCCTGCCATCCGTACGCGTGCCAGGTCCACTCCAGTGAAATGGATACGCAGCACCGAACCCCCACCTGTGCAACCGCAATCCCCCCGCTCCATGAGTATGCACGCAGTCACACGTGGTCACCACGCCCTTTCAGCCACAGTTGAAACCCCTTTCGGCAGGGGCGTGACAACCGAAATCCTGTACTCCGCCGGGCACACTCCGGTGCGACCGAAACGCTCCGCGAAGGCCGTGGGGGGCTTTGCGGGGCCTGGCGGTCGGTCGCACCGGGAAGCGCCGACGTGCCCGGCAGAATGACAGCGGCGGTGGACGGGTGGGGATCCGTCCACCGCCTGCTGGCGTAAAGATTTGTTGAACAACAAAAAGAGGCGCGCCTGCCCCCGGGCAGTCAGGGAACCCGGGGACAGGCGCGGTCTATGGGGCCCCGCGAGGGGGCCGGGGCTCAGCGGCTGTCGCTGCCCTTGGACTCGGCGGCCGCACGGCCCGCCTCCAGGCGCGCCACCGGAATCCGGAAGGGCGAGCAGGAGACGTAGTCGAGGCCGACCTCGTGGAAGAAGTGGACGGACTCCGGGTCGCCGCCGTGCTCACCGCAGACGCCGAGCTTGAGGTCGGGGCGGGTGGCCCGGCCCTGCTCGACCGCGTGGCGCACGAGGGAGCCGACGCCGTCCTTGTCGATGGTCTCGAAGGGCGAGACCCCGAAGATGCCCTTCTCCAGGTACGCGGTGAAGAAGCTGGCCTCGACGTCGTCGCGGGAGAAGCCCCACACCGTCTGGGTCAGGTCGTTCGTGCCGAAGGAGAAGAACTGCGCGGCTTCCGCGATCTGGGCGGCCGTCAGGGCGGCACGCGGCAGCTCGATCATGGTGCCGATGGAGAGCTTGAGGCTGGTGCCGGTGGCGGCCTCGACCTCCGCGATGACCTGGTCGGCCTCCTCGCGGACGATCTCCAGCTCCTGGACGGTGCCCACGAGCGGGATCATGATCTCGACGCGCGGGTCGCCCTTGGCGTTCACGCGCTCGGCCGCGGCCTCCGCGATCGCCCGGACCTGCATGGCGAACAGACCGGGGATGACCAGGCCCAGGCGGACACCGCGCAGACCCAGCATCGGGTTCTGCTCGTGCAGCTTGTGGACGGCCTGGAGCAGGCGCAGGTCGTTCTCGTTGGCGTCCTTGCGGGACTCCGCGAGCGCGACGCGCACCGAGAGCTCGGTGATGTCGGGCAGGAACTCGTGCAGCGGCGGGTCGAGCAGGCGGACGGTGACGGGCAGCCCGTCCATCGCCTCGAACAGCTCGACGAAGTCGGTCTTCTGCAGCGGCAGGAGGGCGCTCAGGGCGTCCTCGCGCTCCCCGTCGGTGTCGGCGAGGATCAGGCGCTCGACCATCTCGCGGCGCTCGCCGAGGAACATGTGCTCCGTACGGCACAGGCCGATGCCCTGGGCGCCGAAGCGGCGGGCGCGGGAGGCGTCCTCGGCGTTGTCGGCGTTGGCGCGGACCCGCAGGCGGCGGACGCGGTCGGCGTAGGCCATGATCCGGTGCACGGCCTGGACCAGCTCGTCGGCGTCGTCGGCGCCGGCGTGCATGCGGCCCTCGAAGTACTCGACGACCGGGGAGGGTACGACGGGTACCTCACCGAGGTAGACCTTGCCGGTGGAGCCGTCGATGGAGACGACGTCGCCCTCCTCGATCACCGTCTCGCCGACGGTCATCCGGCGGCGCTTGGTGTCGACGTCCAGCTCCTCGGCGCCGCAGACACAGGTCTTGCCCATGCCGCGGGCGACGACGGCGGCGTGCGAGGTCTTGCCGCCGCGCGAGGTCAGGATGCCCTCGGAGGCGATCATGCCGTCCAGGTCGTCCGGGTTGGTCTCGCGGCGGATCAGGATGACCTTCTCGCCGGAGCGGGACCACTTGACGGCCGTGTAGGAGTCGAAGACGGCCTTGCCGACGGCCGCGCCCGGGGAGGCGGCGATACCGCGGCCGAGCAGCTCGGTCTTCGCGTTCTCGTCGAAGCGGGGGAACATCAGCTGGGCGAGCTGGGCGCCGTTGACGCGCTGGAGCGCCTCGGCCTCGTCGATCAGGCCCTGGTCCACGAGCTGGGTGGCGATACGGAAGGCCGCGCCCGCGGTGCGCTTGCCGACGCGGGTCTGGAGCATCCACAGCTGGCCGCGCTCGATGGTGAACTCGATGTCGCAGAGATCCTTGTAATGGGTCTCCAGCGTCTCCATGATCGTCATGAGCTGGTCGTAGGAGGTCTTGTCGATGCTCTCCAGGTCCGCGAGCGGCACGGTGTTGCGGATGCCCGCCACGACGTCCTCGCCCTGCGCGTTCTGGAGGTAGTCGCCGTAGACGCCCTGGTGGCCGCTGGCGGGGTCGCGGGTGAAGGCGACACCGGTGCCGGAGTCGGGGCCGAGGTTGCCGAAGACCATGGAGCAGACGTTGACCGCGGTGCCCAGGTCGCTCGGGATGCGCTCCTGGCGGCGGTAGAGCTTGGCGCGGTCGGTGTTCCACGAGTTGAAGACGGCCTCGACGGCGAGGTCCATCTGCTCGCGGGCGTCCTGCGGGAACTCGCGGCCGGCCTCCTTCGCCACGATCTTCTTGAAGGACGCGACGAGCTTCTTGAGGTCGGCGGCGTCGAGGTCGGTGTCGACGGTGACCTTCTTGGCGGCCTTGGCCTCGTCGAGGGCGTCCTCGAAGAGCTCGCCCTCGACGCCGAGGACGGTCTTGCCGAACATCTGGATGAGGCGGCGGTAGGAGTCCCACGCGAAGCGCTCGTCACCGGCCTGGGAGGCGAGGCCGGCCACGGACTCGTCGGAGAGGCCGATGTTCAGGACGGTGTCCATCATGCCGGGCATCGAGAACTTGGCGCCGGAACGCACGGAGACCAGCAGCGGGTCGTCCGACTGACCGAGCTTCTTGCCCATCGTGGCCTCGAGGGCCGCGAGGTGGGTGCTGACCTCGTCGCGCAGGTCGGCCGGGGCCGAACCGCTCTCGAGGTAGACCTTGCACGCCTCGGTGGTGATGGTGAAGCCGGGAGGGACCGGCAGACCCAGGTTGGTCATCTCGGCGAGGTTGGCACCCTTGCCGCCGAGAAGGTCCTTGAGGTCGCGGTTGCCCTCGGTGAAGTCGTAGACGAACTTCTGATCTTTGTTTTCCGACACGGGTCTCGACTCCTCGAGGCTCGGTGGCTGCCCTGACGGCCAGGAACATACCCAGATCGAAGGCTTCTGGGTACGTCCACTTGGTCGTCATACGGCTGTAACCACCCGTGCGCCAGCAGATCGAAAGTAACTCATGGGTAATCAGAAAGTAGGAAGAGCGTTCACCTCCCGAACGAAGGAGGCCGTTTCGGGGCCTGATCACGCTCGGATGAGCGATCATCGATCCATTTATGTTCAAGTATTGAACGCACAAAGGGTGGCACCCAGTGCCACCCTTTGAAAGTCTTACCCGTGACTTTGCCGCTCATCTGAGCGAAACCCTTCCCATGCGTGGCGTATATCACGCACCACGGAGGGCGATTTGTCAGCCTCCGGAGGTGTCCAGTTCCGCGTCCTCGCTCACACCGGCGCAGTCGTACGGGTCCTTCAGCCAGCCGTCCGGCAGGACAACTCGGTTGTTTCCGGACGTCCGGCCGCGCGGGCCGTCCGCGCTCTCGGGCCATGCTTGATCCAGATCGAGCTCGCTCAGATGAGCGTTCAGCTCGGCCAGGGAGGAGGTCACCGCGAGCTTCTTGCGCATCTCGGATCCCACCGAGAAGCCCTTGAGGTACCAGGCCACGTGCTTACGGAAGTCGATCACCCCGCGCGTCTCGTCGCCGATCCACTCCCCCAGCAGCTGGGCATGCCGGTGCATGGTCGCGGCGACCTCGCGCAGGGCCGGCTTGTGGAAGTCCTCCGGGCGGCCCTCGAAGGCCGCCACCAGGTCGTTGAAGAGCCACGGGCGCCCCAGGCAGCCCCGGCCGACCACCACGCCGTCGCAGCCGGTCTCGCGGACCATGCGCAGCGCGTCCTCGGCGCACCAGATGTCGCCGTTGCCGAGGACCGGTATCTCCGGGACGTGCTCCTTGAGCCGTGCGATGGCGTCCCAGTCCGCGGTGCCGCCGTAGTGCTGGGCGGTGGTCCGGCCGTGCAGGGCGATGGCGGTGACCCCCTCCTCGACGGCGATCCGGCCGGCGTCGAGGTAGGTGAGGTGGTCGTCGTCGATGCCCTTGCGCATCTTCATGGTCACCGGCAGGTCGCCGGCGCCGGAGACGGCCTCGCGCAGGATCGCCCGCAGCAGGTTCCGCTTGTAGGGCAGGGCCGAGCCGCCGCCCTTGCGGGTGACCTTGGGGACGGGGCAGCCGAAGTTGAGGTCGATGTGGTCGGCCCGGTCCTCCTCGACGATCATCCGGACCGCCTTGCCGACGGTCACCGGGTCGACCCCGTACAGCTGAATGGAGCGCGGCTTCTCGGTCGCGTCGAAGTGGATCAGCTGCATGGTCTTCTCGTTGCGCTCGACCAGGGCGCGGGTCGTGATCATCTCGCTCACGAACAGCCCCTTGCCGCCCGAGAACTCCCGGCAGAGGGTACGGAACGGGGCATTGGTGATGCCGGCCATGGGCGCGAGCACCACCGGGGGCTGCACGGTGTGCGGGCCGATCGCGAGCGGCGGGGGGAGCGTGGTCATCCGCCCATTGTCCCGCATGCCGAGGGTGTCGGGCGGACGTAGCATCGGCGCATGATCGAGCCGAGTCCCCGGCAGCGCATGCTCGTCCTGGCGATCTGCTGCATGAGCCTGCTCATCGTCAGCCTCGACAACACCGTGCTCAATGTCGCCCTCCCTTCGATGAGCCGTGAGCTGCACGCCTCGGTCGCGGGGCTGCAGTGGACCATCGACGCGTACACCCTGGTCATGGCCTCGCTGCTGATGCTGGCGGGCTCCACGGCCGACCGGATCGGCCGGCGCAAGGTGTTCCTCGCCGGTCTGGTGGCGTTCAGCGTCGGCTCCCTGCTGTGCTCGCTCGCCCCGAGCCTGGAATGGCTCGTCGTCTTCCGCATGGTGCAGGCGGTCGGCGGGGCGATGCTGAACCCGGTGGCGATGTCGATCATCACCAACACCTTCACCGATCCGGGCGAACGGGCCCGGGCCATCGGCGTGTGGGGGGCGGTGGCGGGCGTGTCGATGGCCGCGGGCCCGCTGGTCGGCGGACTGCTGGTGGACACCGTGGGGTGGCGCTCGATCTTCCTGATCAACCTGCCGATCGGGGTGGCCGCGCTCGCCCTGACCCTGCGCCACATCCCCGAGTCCCGGGCGGCCCGGCCGCGGCGCCCGGACCCTGTGGGGCAGCTGCTGGTGATCGCCCTGCTGGGCAGCCTGACGTACGGGATCATCGAGGGCCCGGCGGAGGGCTGGCGCTCGCCGCTGATCATGAGCTGCGCCCTGGTGGCCCTCGCCTCGCTCGTGTCCCTGGTGCTCTACGAGGCCCGGCGCGAGGAGCCGCTGATCGATCTGCGGTTCTTCCGGAGCGCTCCGTTCAGCGGCGCGACGGTGATCGCGGTCAGCGCCTTCGCGGGGCTGGCCGGCTTCCTCTTCCTGAACACCCTGTACCTCCAGGACGTACGGGGGCTCAGCGCGCTGGAGGCCGGGCTGTACATGCTGCCGATGGCGGTGCTGACCACGCTCTTCGCCCCGCTGTCCGGGCGGCTGGTGGCCAGCCGGGGGCCCCGGATCTGCCTGCTGATCGCCGGGTTCGCCATGGGCAGCAGCGGGCTGCTGTTCGCCCTCTTCGAGGCCGAGACGTCCACCCCGCTGCTGTTCACCGGGTACGTGCTCTTCGGGCTGGGCTTCGGCATGGTGAACGCGCCCGTCACCAATACGGCGGTCTCCGGGATGCCCCGCTCGCAGGCGGGGCTGGCCGCCGCCATCGCCTCCACCAGCCGGCAGACCGGCAGCACGCTGGGCGTGGCGGTGATCGGCTCGGTGCTGGCTGCGGGGCTGGCGGACGGCTCCGGCTTCTCCTCGGCGGCGCAGCCGGCCTGGTGGATCATCGCGGTGTGCGGGCTGCTGGTGCTCGTGGTGGGGGCGGCGACCAGCGGGAGCTGGGCACGGGGCACGGCGGAGCGCACGGCGCTCCGACTGGAGGGGCCGGTCGGGCCGCCCGCGGAGGCGGGCGCTCCGCGCGTCTGACCTGGCCGTTCGGGGATCTGGTGGGGTTCCAGTGGGGATCCGGCGTGGGATGAGCCCTGCGGTCAGCCACGCTAACGGGTGACAGATATTGAAATCTGTCACCCGTCATGCCATTCTCGTTGCATGACGAAAAACGAGAACACCACTCCGCAGACGCGCCTCGGCCGCACCGGCCCCTCCGTCTTCCCGATCGGGCTGGGCTGCATGGGCATGTCCGCCCTCTACGGCGAGGCGGACCGGGCCGAATCGCTGACGACCATCCACGCCGCCCTGGACGCCGGGGTGACCCTGCTGGACACCGGCGACTTCTACGGCATGGGCCACAACGAGCTGCTGATCAACGAAGCCCTGCGCACGGCCCCCGCCGAGGCCCGCGAGAAGGCGCTGACCAGTGTGAAGTTCGGCGCGCTGCGCACGGTCGAGGGCGGGTTCACCGGCTATGACGGCCGGCCGGAGGCCGTCAAGAACTTCCTGGCCTACTCGCTCCAGCGGCTCGGCCGGGACCACATCGACATCTACCGGATCGCCCGGGTGGACCCGGACGTGCCCATCGAGGAGACCGTCGGGGCCATCGCCGAGGCGGTCGAGGCCGGGCACGTCCGGCACATCGGCCTCTCCGAGGTCGGCGCCGAGAGCATGCGCCGGGCCGCCGCCGTGGCACCGATCGCGGACCTCCAGATCGAGTACTCGCTGATCTCGCGCGGTATCGAGGAGGAGATCCTGCCGGCCGCGCGCGAGCTCGGCATAGGCGTCACCGCGTACGGGGTGCTGTCCCGCGGCCTGATCAGCGGGCACTTCGCCCGGGACCGGGCGCTCGCCCCGGGCGACTTCCGCGGGATGAGCCCCCGCTTCCAGCCGGAGAACCTCGACCGGAACCTGGACCTGGTGGAGGCCCTGCGGAAGGTGGCCGAGGGCAAGGGCGTGAGCGTGGCCCAGACCGCCATCGCCTGGGTGCTCGCGCAGGGCCCGCGCCACGGGGTGGACATCGTGCCGCTGGTGGGTGCCCGGCGCCGGGACCGGCTGACGGAGGCACTGGGTGCCATGGCGATAACCCTGAGTCCCGAAGACCTGAACGCCATCGAGGAGGCCGTGCCGGCCGGGGCCGCGGCGGGCGAGCGCTATCCGGCGGCGCAGATGGCCCACCTCGACAGCGAGCACTGAGCTGGCGGTACGGTCGTACCCATGCCACCCGCTGCTGCCGAGCCCCTGACCCCCGAGCGCATCCTGGAGACCACCGAGGAGGTGCTGCGCCGCTTCGGCCCGACCAAGGCGACCGTGGTGGACGTGGCCCGCGCCCTGGGCGTCAGCCACGGCAGCGTCTACCGGCACTTCCCCTCGAAGGCCGCGCTGCGCGAGGCGGTCACGGACCGCTGGCTCGCGAAGAGCGTGGTCATGCTGGAGAGGATCACCTCCGCGCCCGCCGAGAGCGCCCCCTCCAAGCTGGAGGCGTGGCTGGAGGCGCTGTTCGAGGCCAAGCGCCACAAGGCCGGGGACGATCCGGAGCTGTTCGCGACGTACACGGTGCTCCTCGCCGAGAACAGCGGCACCGTGGACCAGCACCTCACGGAGCTGATCGAGCAGCTGACCAGGATCATCGCCCAGGGCGTGGCCGACGGTTCGCTGGCGGCGCCCGACGTACCGGCGGCGGCCCGCGCGGTGTTCGACGCCACCGGCCGCTTCCACGACCCGCAGTACGCGGCGGAGTGGTCCTCCCCCACGATCCTCACCGAGTTCGAGGCGGTCACCGCCCTGGTGGTCCGCGGCCTGCGCGCCTGATCCCGCCCGGCGCGGGCGGGGACGGAAAAAGCCGGTGGCCCGGCGCGCTGGGCGCGCCGGGCCACCCCGCCGGGGGGGGGGGGGGGGAGCAGCCCAGGGGGGGGCGGGCGGGGGAGGGCGGGGGATGGTGCAGGGGGTTCGGGAGGGGGGGGGGTTGGGGAAGAGTG
>NZ_JBEYVX010000140.1:0-9100 GCF_040644195.1 Streptomyces sp. NPDC047014
CGCCGCCCCCGCCCCCGCCCCGCCCCCCCCCCCCCCCCCCCGAAACGGCGAAAGGGCGGGGCGGGGAGCAGCTCCGCGCAGCGGCACCCCGCCCGCCCCCGCCCGCCCGGTCAACGCCCCCGTCTCGCCCGCCGGAACCCCCACCGGCCGGCCACCCCCGTGGGCTTACCCTGGCCGCATGACCTCGCTCGACGACGCCACCGCCACCTCCGCCGCCACCCCCGCCACCTCGCCGGTCCTCGCCACCGCCCACCGCGCGAGGACCGCCTCCGCGGCCATCGCCCCCCTCCCGCGGTCCGCGAAGGACGCGGCCCTGCTGGCGATCGCCGACGCGCTGGAGGCCCGTACCGCCGAGATCATCGCCGCCAACGCCGTGGACACCGGCAAGGCCCGCGCCGCCGGTACCAGCGAGACCGTCATCGACCGCCTCACCCTCACCCCCGAGCGGGTCGCCGCCATCGCCTCCGACGTGCGCGACGTCGCCGCCCTCCCCGACCCGGTCGGCGAGGTCGTCCGCGGCGGCACCCTCCCCAACGGCATCGACCTGCGGCAGATCCGCGTCCCGCTCGGTGTCGTCGGCATCATCTACGAGGCCCGCCCCAACGTCACCGTGGACGCCGCCGCCCTCTGCCTCAAGTCCGGCAACGCCGTGCTCCTGCGCGGCAGCTCCTCCGCCTACGCCTCCAACACCGCCCTCGTCGGCATCCTCCGCGACGCCGTCGAGAGCGCCGGCCTGCCCGCCGACTCGGTGCAGCTCGTCCCCGGCGAGTCCCGCGACTCCGTCCGCGAGCTGATGCGCGCCCGCGGCCTCGTCGACGTCCTCATCCCGCGCGGCGGAGCCTCCCTCATCAAGACCGTGGTCGAGGAGTCCACCGTCCCCGTCATCGAGACCGGTACCGGCAACTGCCACGTCTACGTCGACGCCCAGGCCGACCTGGACACGGCCGTGGACATCCTCATCAACTCCAAGGCCCAGCGGCCCTCCGTCTGCAACTCCGCAGAGACCCTGCTGGTCCACCGGGACATCGCCGCCGCCTTCCTGCCCCGCGCGCTCGACGCGCTCGCGGACGCCGGGGTCACCGTCCACGGCGACCCGGCCGTGCTCGCCGCCGCCGAGGGCACCAAGGCCACCGCGCTGCCCGCCACCGACGAGGACTGGGCCGCCGAATACCTCTCCTACGACATCGCCGCAGGGGTCGTCGACTCCCTCGACGACGCCGTCGCCCACATCCGCCGCTGGACCTCCGGCCACACCGAGGCCATCGTGACCACCTCGCAGGCCGCGGCGCGCCGCTTCACCCAGCTGGTCGACTCCACCACCGTCGCCGTGAACGCCTCCACCCGGTTCACCGACGGTGGCCAGTTCGGCTTCGGCGCGGAGATCGGCATCTCCACCCAGAAGCTGCACGCCAGGGGCCCGATGGGGCTTCCGGAGCTCACCTCCACCAAGTACATCGTCACCGGCGACGGTCACATCCGGTAGTCGCCGGGCGAACACGGGGTGGCCGGAATCGGCGTACACCCTGCCCAAAGAGGCCCCCCAGGTCTACGCTGGTCCCGTGCCGGACGACGTGGGGGGCAAGCCGTTCCCGGACGGCGGGGAGCCCGACGACGACCGCGGAGGCGCGGACAAGGACTTCGCCTCCGTGGTGTTCGACGAGGTCTTCGTCCGGAGCGCCGAGATCCATGAACCGAGCGCCGCCGAGCGCCAGCGGGCGGCCGACCGGGCACGCGCCGAGGCGGAAGCCGCCCGCGCCCTCCCCGGCGGCTGGACGGCCGACGAGGACTACGACGGCTACGGATACGGCCACCCCGACGGCTACGACCCCGACGAGCACGGCTGGGAACACGGCTGGAGCCACGACCGCGGCGGCTACCCCTACGGCCCGTACGGCGCCTACGGCGGCAGCCTGCGCCCGTACCGCGGCCGCGCCCCGTGGCTGCGCCCGGTCGCGTGGGTGCTGGCCTTCGTGATGGGCCTCGGCATGGTGGCGCTCGCGTTCAGCGCCGTGTACCGCAGCGCCTCGGGCGACTCCGACCCGGCTCCGGCGCCCGCGAGTACACCCGGACGGGAAGTCACCGGCGTCGGCGCGTTTACCTACCCCTCAGTCCGCCAACCCTGAAAGTACGACCCCGCGCGCGATCGCATGAGCCGGGGGCTTCTCTGGAGCGGGGACAGCGGGGAGAAGCGATGGCCGTACCAGGAGATCCACCCGACAAGGGCCCCGACGGCGGTGACGACGACTACCGGTCGGTGGTGTTCGACGAGGACTTCGTCCGGGCCGCCCGGCTCCAGGAGTACTCCGCCCAGGAGCGCATGGGCGAGCACGCGCGGGCCGTGCGCAGCCGGTCCGTCTGGTCGGGCGGCGCCCCGAACCGGACCAGCACCCCCGGCCGGGGCGCCCGGCAGGGCATGCTGCTCGTGCTGCTCATCGCCACTGCCTTCGCGGCAGCGGTGTACATGGGGCTGCGGAATCCCTACGTGCCGCCGCCCGGGGGACCGGCCCGGCCGCTGACCAGCACCGTCGTGCCACTCGCCCCGACGGCCCCCGTGCCCGGCGGGCTGCCGCCCGAGCTGTACGCGGACAGCCCCGCCGCCGACTACCGGGTCGGCGCGGCGGGGATCACCCTGCCCGCGGTGCGGCGTACCCACCACTTCACCGATGTCCAGATCGTCACCGCCCTGTCCATCGCCAAGGACTACCTGGTGCAGTCCTCGCTGGACCCGGACGTGCTGGCCGGGGCCGCCGCCCGGCCGGTGCGGGTGCTGCTCGATCCCGACCAGGTGGAGCAGTTCGACCGCAGCATGACCTCGCCCGCCGGGGACGGGCGGCACGCCGCCACCGGCTGGCTGGTCCGCTTCGACCCGGCCACCGCCGTGATGGCCGACCCGCGGGTCCGGGTGAACGGCACCCTCGCCTTCGAGGAGGTGACCTCGGACCTGCTGGAGGTCACCACCGACCACACCTTCGTGTACGCCGTACGGCCGGCCACCGGGGCCCCGGCGGCGGCCGAGGGCGCCTCGCTGTTCACCGTGCGGCGCGAGCTGCGGCTGCGCTTCGACCGGGAGGACCTGGCGGCCCGGCGGCTGGAGCTGGCCTCGGCCTATGTGATGGCGGGGCCGCAGGACTGCTCCGCCGATCCGGCCGCGGGCTTCCGCCCGCTCCTGGCCGGCGCGAGCCCCACGACCGTCGGCCCGGCGGCCAGCGATCCGTACGCCAGTGGCCGGCCGCGGCGCACCGCCGGGCTGTGCGGCGTGCTGGCGACGCCGCCCTCCGCGACGGCGCCGGAGGCCCGGCCCGTCAGCCCCGCCCCGTAGCCCCCTCCTCGCCCTCGGCGCCGCCCTTCGGGCCGCCGGGGGCGGTGCCGTCGCCCCCGCCGCTCTTCTCCTTGCCCGCCGCGCTCCCGCCGGCCGCCGCGGCCGTGAACTTGTCGCGCAGCCGCCCGCCCAGGTCGCCCGCGCCGCCCGCGAGATCGCCCACCAGCTTCATCAGCGGGTCCTTGCTGGTGCGCACCGAGTCCGCGTAGTGCGCGGCGGACTGCCGGAAGGAGTCGGTGACGGAGGTGTCCTTGTCCTCGTCACGGCGCGGGTAGTGGCCGTCCATGAGCCGCTGGAAGTCGCGGCTCTCCGCCCACTTCTTGAGCTCGGCCGCGCGGACCGTGGTGAAGGGGTGCGTCCGCGGCAGCAGGTTCAGGATCTTGAGCACCGAGTCCCGCAGGTCACCGCTGGCCTCGTACTCCTCGGCCTGGGCGAGGAAGGCGTCCACGTTCATCTCGGAGAGGTGGTTGCCGCCCGCGATCTTCATCAGCCCGCGCATCGACGCCTGGAGGTCCTGGCCCACCAGCAGACCGGCCCGGTCGGCCGACAGCTCCGACTTGCGGAACCACTCCCGCAGCGCCGTCACCAGCGTCATGATCGCCACATTGCCCAGCGGGATCCAGGCCACCTTGAGCGCCAGGTTCGTCAGGAACAGCAGGATCGTGCGGTACACGGAGTGCCCCGACAGCGCGTGGCCCACCTCGTGGCCCACGACCGCCCGCATCTCCTCCTCGTCCAGCAGCTCGACCAGGCTCGTGGTCACCACGATGATCGGCTCGTCGAGCCCGATGCACATCGCGTTGGGCCGCGGGTCCTGCTGCACATACATCTGCGGGACCTTCTCCAGGTCCAGGATGTAGCAGGCGTCGCGCAGCATCGCGTACAGCTCGGGGAACTGGGTCTCGCCGACGCGCACCGACTCCGACAGGAACAGCAGCCGCAGGCTGCGCTCCGGCAGCAGCCCGCTGACGGCCTTGAAGACCGTGTCGAATCCGGTGAGCTTGCGCAGCGCCACCAGGGCGGAGCGGTCCGCGGGGTGTTCGTACGCCCGTGAGGAGATGCCGGGGAACCTCCTGCGGTCCCGCGCCGGCACCTTCTCGAATCCCGTCTCCGTCATTGCACCCTCCCCTTGTCGGCCTTCGCGGCCCTGCGTCTATCCTCTCCAACGCCTGAGTCGGCGCGAGCGTGCCCCGGGCGCCCGCATACGATGTGAGCGAAGTCTCCGTCCGCTCACCGACTCGATAGGTATCTGCCTGATGAGCCTCTCCTCCACCGCCCACAACCTGGTCGTCCTCGCCTCGGAGGGGGCCGAGCAGCACGGCGGCCAGCACGACAGCCTCAGCCCCTACCTGACCGGCGGCGCCGCCTTCGTCATCCTGATGCTGATGCTCTGGATCACCACGCGCCTGAACCGCGACCGCTAGCCGGACCGGTCCGCCGGGCCAGTAGGCTCTGCGCTCATGGGAGAGCAGGAGATGCCTACCGGTCCGGTCAAGCGCCGGCTCGGCGTGATGGGCGGGACTTTCGACCCGGTCCACCACGGACACCTGGTGGCCGCCAGCGAGGTGGCCGCCCTTTTCCACCTCGACGAGGTGGTGTTCGTGCCGACGGGCCAGCCGTGGCAGAAGTCCCAGCGGGCGGTCTCGCCCGCCGAGGACCGCTATCTGATGACGGTCATCGCCACGGCCTCGAACCCCCAGTTCTCGGTGAGCCGCATCGACATCGACCGCGGCGGGCCGACGTACACGATCGACACGTTGCGGGACCTCAAGGCGCTGAACGACGACGCCGACCTGTTCTTCATCACGGGCGCCGACGCGCTCGCGCAGATCCTGACCTGGCGCAACGCCGACGAGCTCTTCTCGCTCTCCCACTTCATCGGCGTCACCCGGCCGGGCCATGTGCTCACGGACGACGGGCTGCCCGAGGGCGGGGTCTCCCTCGTCGAGGTGCCCGCGCTGGCGATCTCGTCCACGGACTGCCGGGCGCGGGTGGCCAAGGGGGACCCGGTCTGGTACCTGGTGCCGGACGGCGTCGTGCGCTACATCGACAAGCGTGAGCTGTACCGGGGAGCCTGAGCTTCCGGAAGAGAGGGGCCCCGCGGTGAACGACCGACAGGATCCGTACGACCCGTATGCCGCGCAGGAGCAGCAGCTCATCGGCTACGACGCGTACGGCCGGCCCGTGTACGGCCAGGCACCGGCCCAGCAGGCCACCTCGTACGAGCAGGGTTACGGCTACGACCAGCAGGGCTACGCGCAGCCGCAGCAGGAGTACTACCCGCAGCAGGGCTACGCGCAGCAGCCCTCCTACGGCTACGACCAGCAGCAGGTCCAGCAACAGCAGGCCCAGCAACAGCACACGCAGCCCCCGCAGCACACGCAGCAGCAGACCCAGCAGTGGATCCCGCAGCAGGCGGCCACCGCGCCGCAGGAGGCACCCGCCACCGAGCCGCCGGCCGCCCAGGTCCCCGAGCCGCGCCGGCCCGCCACGGGCGGCGGGGAGGCGGACGACCGGGACTACCGCACCGAGATGTTCGCGTTCATCGACCAGCCGGACGAGGACTCCGAGGACGTCATCGACTGGCTCAAGTTCACCGAGAGCCGCACCGAGCGCCGCGAGGAGGCCCGCCGCCGCGGCCGCAACCGGGTGGTCGCGCTGATCGTCGTCCTCGCCCTGTTCGCCGCCGGAGGCGTCGGCTACCTCTGGTACGCGGGCAAGCTGCCCTTCCTCGACGGGCCCGGCGGGAACGAGGCCGCCCCGACCGCCGACGCCGGGGCGCAGAAGCGCGACATGATCGTCGTACATGTGCACAACACCAAGAAGGGCGGCACCTCCTCGGCGCTGCTCGTCGACAACGTCACCACCAAGAAGGGCGCCACCGTCCTGCTGCCCAACACCCTCTCCGTCAGCGCCCAGGACGGCACCCCCACGGCGCTCGGCAAGGCGGTCGAGGAGGGCGGTCTCGGCACGCGCGAGGCCCTCGACGCGGTGCTCGGCACCCACATCGGCGGCACCTGGCGCCTGGACACCCCCTTCCTGGAGAACCTGGTCGAGCTGGTCGGCGGCATCGAGGTCGACACCGACATCGCCGTCCCGGCCGACGACGCGGCCAAGGCGCCCGCCGTGGCCCAGGGCCAGAAGCAGAGCCTGAGCGGGCCGATGGCCGTCGCCTTCGCCACGTACAAGGCCCAGGGCGAGCCGGAGGCCAAGCAGCTGGAGCGCATGGGCAAGGTGCTGCACGCCGTCCTGCGCAAGGTCCCCGGCGATCCCAAGGCGGCGGCGGTGACGGTCGAGAGCATCGGCCAGATCCTCGACCCGGCGCTGAACGCCCAGACCCTCGGCGCGCTGCTGTCCCGGCTGGGCGAGCGGGCCAAGGTGGGCGCCTACCGCACCGACGCCCTCGCGGTGAAGGCGGACGGGACGCTCACGGACGAGAGCAGCACCAAGGTGGTCAAGGAGGTCCTGGGCGGATCCGGGGCCGCGGCGCAGCCCGGCGCCACCCCGCGCGTGGGCCTCAAGGACGCCACGGGCGACGCGAAGACGCAGGTCGCGGCGGTGGCGGCGCTCAAGAACGGCGGCTACACCTTCGTCGACGGCGGCAAGGCCGACAAGACGGCGGCTACCTCCCAGATCACCTACCAGGACGACACGCAGCGCGAGCGGGCCATCGAGGTGGCCAAGACGCTGGGGCTGCCCGAGACGGTGGTCAAGAAGGCGGAGAGCGTGGTGAACGCGGAGGTCGTGGTGATCCTCGGCAAGGACTACAAGTCCTCCTGACCGGGTGCCGTCGGCGGTACATGAGACCCTTGTAGGGATCTGCCCACCAACCCGAAAGCATGGCCAGTGACCGCCACGGACCGCTCCATCGAGCTCATCACCGCCGCCGCCCAGGCCGCGGCCGACCGGCTCGCGCACGACATCATCGCGTACGACGTCAGCGACGTGCTGTCGATCACCGACGCCTTCCTGCTCGCCTCGGCGCCCAACGACCGCCAGGTCAAGTCGATCGTCGACGAGATCGAGGAGCGCCTGCTCAAGGAGCTCGGCGCCAAGCCGGTGCGCCGCGAGGGCGACCGCGACGCCCGCTGGATCCTGCTCGACTACGTCGACATCGTCGTCCACGTCCAGCACAGCGAGGAGCGGGTCTTCTACGCGCTGGAGCGCCTGTGGAAGGACTGCCCCGAGATCGAGCTCCCCGAGGACGCCAAGCTCACCATCGGCAAGGCCGAGGAGCACGCCAAGCTCCGCGAGGCGCAGGGCGACGACGAGCTGGACGGTGATCTCTTCTGAGCGCGACCACCTCGGGCCGGCCCGGCCGGAAGATCGTCCTCTGGCGGCACGGCCAGACCTCGTGGAACCTGGAGCGGCGCTTCCAGGGCTCCACGGACATCGAGCTGACCGAGACGGGCCTGGCGCAGGCGCGCCGCGCCGCCCGGCTGCTCGCCTCGCTGAAGCCGGACGCCATCGTCGCCTCCGACCTCAGCCGTGCCGCGGCCACCGCGGCCGAGCTGGCCGCCGTCACGGGTCTGCCCGTGGCGCACGACGAGGCGCTGCGCGAGACGTACGCCGGCGAGTGGCAGGGCCTGACGCACGAGGAGATCGTCGAGAAGTACGGCGAGCAGTACGCGGCGTGGAAGCGCGGCGAGCCGGTGCGCCGGGGCGGCGGTGAGCTGGAGACCGAGGTCGCCGACCGCGCCGCGCCCGTGGTGCTGGAGCACACCGGCCGGCTGCCCCGGGGCGGCACCCTCGTCGTGGTCAGCCACGGTGGCACCATCCGTACGACCATCGGCCGGCTGCTGGGTCTGGAGGCGCGCTCCTGGGAGAGCCTGGGCGGGCTCTCCAACTGCTGCTGGTCCGTCCTCGGCGAGGGCGCGCGCGGCTGGCGCCTGCTGGAGCACAACGCCGGCACGCTGCCGGAACCGGTGCTCGGCGACGACGACTGACAGGCTCCCTGCCGCTTCCCACCGGGGCCGGAGCCCGGATTTCACTTTCCGGCTGGTCCCAGGCTAGAGTTCTTCTTGTTCGCAGCGAAGAACACCGGAGACGGGGGAAGCGCAGCGGAGAGCGGGGCTATAGCTCAGTTGGTAGAGCGCCTGCATGGCATGCAGGAGGTCAGGAGTTCAATTCTCCTTAGCTCCACAATCAGGATCCCGTCCCCAACAGGGGGCGGGATCCTTGCTTTTGTACCCTTTGCGTTTGCTGACCTGGCCCGCACCGGCGTGGCAGAATCGGACAGCCGGAGGGGGAGTCGACGGCCCGACGCGGGAGGGAGTCGCTGACGGATGGGTGCACACCGGCGCCGGTGCGACTGGTGCAACAACGGCACGCCGATCGTCCGGGACATGGACCCGGTCAACCCCGACTACCAGTACTGGTGCGAGGAATGCGCGCGGGCGCTGATCATAAAAGGCGACCCGATCGAGACGTACCGGGAGCTGGAGGGGGAGCCGATCTACGGTCGGCTGCTGGACGAGCACTGCACGCTCAAGCGGTTCTATCAGTTCGCGCGAGCGTGACGAACAGTTGCAAAACGGACATGGCCTTCGGTCGGCGGAAACCGATTTTTGGACCAGGGCCATGACCGTGTAATGTTTGGGACGTCGCCAAGGGGAACCGGGAAGGGAAACCGGAGCGGCAAACACAGCAAGGGGCTATAGCTCAGTTGGTAGAGCGCCTGCATGGCATGCAGGAGGTCAGGAGTTCAATTCTCCTTAGCTCCACAGTGAGGAAGCGGGGCCCCCCCCGGCGGGGGGGCCCGGAACCTGGGTCGGGGCGACG
>NZ_JBEYVX010000141.1:0-9021 GCF_040644195.1 Streptomyces sp. NPDC047014
CAGGTCCCCGAGGAGGCGATGATCGTGGCCGACGCGGTACTCGCCCAGCACGGTACGGACGGGCTGCGGGTGCTGGTGATGACCCTGGCGGCCTGGGCCAACGCGGGCAAGGCGATCGACTACGCCAAGCGGTCCACCGCCTACGCGGAGGCCGCGCTGCAGGCCGCGACCACGGCGGCCGACGCGGTCAAGGAAGCCCGGGCCGTGGAGGCGGCGGCCCGGGACGCGGAATCCGCCCGCATCGCCGAGGACACCGCGATGGGGGTCGAGGAGGCCCGCATCAGAGCACGGGCCGAGACCGAGGAACTGGCCCGCGCGGCCGGCGAGCGCACCCAGGCCGACAGGACCGCCACGGACATCAGGAACCTCATCGCGACGGCCACGGAGGCGCTGCGCGGAGGTGACCTGGCAGCGGCCGTCGCCGCCGGCCGGAAGGCGGCTGTGGGCCTCCTCGACTCACCGGGCACCTGGACGTCCGACGCGGCGGAGTTCGCGCTCGCGGGCGAGGACCAGGACGTCGCCAACTGGCTCGACAGCGACCGTCTTCTCGCCGAACGGCAGGACGACCGCGAGAGCGTGCTCACCATCGCCGCCACGGCCGGGGCGGAGGTCGCCGAGGCCGCCCACCGCGCGCTGGCGAGCGACGATCCGGACGCGGCGCGCGACTTCCTCACGCGC
The DNA here is from genome assembly GCF_040644195.1 of Streptomyces sp. NPDC047014. Classification (NCBI taxonomy): domain Bacteria; kingdom Bacillati; phylum Actinomycetota; class Actinomycetes; order Kitasatosporales; family Streptomycetaceae; genus Streptomyces; species Streptomyces sp. NPDC047014. The sequence goes on from NZ_JBEYVX010000141.1 coordinate 679, forward strand.
GGGGTCATCGAAGCCTCCGCCACGCAGAGCCGCGTCATGGTGTTCGAGCTCCTGAACCAGAACCCGGGCAGGAACGTCAAGGCCAAGGCCGAGGCGGCCCTGGCCGAGGGAAGCGCCGCCGCCCTGCACCGCTTCCTCACCGTCGAACTTGCGGAAGCGGTGAAGGTCGACGACCAGGCCGAGGTCTTCGCCCTCCTCTCCAGCGGCGGCCCCTACACGAAGTCGGCCGCGCAGATCGTCCTGGAGGGCCCCGCCCGCATGCGCCGGAGCTTCGTGCTCCAGGACAAGTACGACATCGCCCGGCTGGACCAGGACCACGCCACCCACGTCTGCGCGATCCGCGCCTCGATCGCCCACGCCGCGAAGGTCGCGGCGAAGGCCCTGGAGGACGCGGCGCTGGCCTGCAAGGCGGCGGCCGACGCCCGTAAGGCCGCGGCGGAGGCGAGCCAGTGGGCCCTGAAGGCACAGGGCCATGCCGCGGAAGCCGAGACCGCGGCGCGGGACGCGAAGACGAACGCGGATGCCGCCGACGCGTCGGCGAGCGAAGCCGCCAAGTCGGCCGCGAGTGCCAGGCAGGCGGCCTCCAAGGCCCAGGTGGCCTCCCGTTCCGCGAACTACTCGATGCGGCAGGCCGTTTCGTCGGCGCGGCGGGCCGCCTCCTTCGCGTCGAGCGCCCAGGCGAGCGCCAGCCAGGCCCGCGCCGCCGAACTGCGGGCCGGCCGGGACGCGCGGGCAGCAGCCGACGCGGCCTCCGCGGCCCGCAGTACCGCCGAGGTCAAGGCGAGGGCCGAGGCCATCGCGAAGGCGAGGCAGGCGGCCGACGCGGCGAGGGACCACGAGGCGAACGGCACCCACCCCTCACAGACCGCCGCCAACGACGTCCCCTGGTACGTGGAAAGGGGCCTGTGGCCCGCGGACACCGGCAGCGACAAGGACTGGGCGGACGTCACCAAGCACTGGGCGACGGTCGCCGGCACGGCCTCGCTCATCTCAGCGGGGATCGGCTTTTTCTTCCCGTCGCCCGCTACGCCCTACCTGTTGGGGGCCGGTTACGTGTTGGCCGGTGTCTCCGTCGCCCTCAAGGGCGTGAGCGCCTACTTCAAGGGCCAGGCGTACGGGTGGGACAGCAGCGAGTTCCAGACGGCGCTCGGGCTGTTCGTCCTCGGCGGCATTTTCCTCGGGAAGTCCGCGTATCTGGAGAGGTCCGGCCTGGCCCACACCGTGGGCGGAAAGGTCGCGCACATGACGGGTGAAGCGGTGACCACGGTCATCGGCTGGCTGGAGTGGTAGCCGTTCCTGCTCAGCCCCTCGCCCCCGCCGCGTCCACGGCCGCACCGGCGCCCCACATCCCCGCGAACAAAAGGAACAACGCAATGAAGCTCGTACGACGCGTCGTCGCCACCACCGTGGCGGCGGCGGCCTGCATCACCCTCGCCGTCACCGCGACGCACGCCAGTGAGGCCCCCGCCCGGAGCCGCACGGCCGCGGTGAGCTCCGACCTGCCGCCCTACGCGACCGAGGACTTCAGGTACCCGGACGCCGCGAGGATCCAGGCCGAACTCGGCATCATCCTCAAGCGCGGCGACGGGCACATCGTGCTCGCCGACTGCGCCTCGGCCTCCGGGCTGATGGAGGTGTACTCCCGGACCCGGGGCAAGATCTGCTTCCGCGCCACCGGGAAGACCGGCCACCTCAGCCTGGAGGTCCCCGCGGTGTACGGGATGAAGGGCGACGCCACCCACCAGGCCGACGTGACGCTCACCGCCGAGGGCAGCAAGCAGAACGTCACGGTCGCCCCGAACGAGTGGAAGGGCGTGGGAGAGGCCGCCGACCCCGAGCGCCGTGACCACGTCCTCGTCGACATCACCGTCTCCTCGTAGCCCCTGCCGACGGCCGGCCGGGAGATCCCGCCGGACGGACGCATCCGACCACCCTTCCGTCCGCCGTGCCGCGCGGCCGGAACGCCCCGACTCGATTTCCGGAGAACGTCATGTCGAACGTACGTAGGCGCAGAGCATGGATCGGCGGCTCCGCCGTCGCCGCCGCGGTGGCCGGATGCCTGATGGCATCGCCCGCGCACGCCCTGCAGGGCACCGCGGCCGACGCGGCCGCCCACTCCCACACCGCCGGCATCGTCATCGGCGACGCCGAGCGCGCCTGCACGGGCACCCTCGTGGCCCCCCAGTGGGTCCTGACCGCCGCGAGCTGCTTCGCCGACTCGACCGGTGCCGTCCAGCCCGGCAAGCCCAGGACCGCCACCACGGTCACCGTCGGCCGGGTGAACCTGACCCAGAGCACCGCCGGAGCCACCCGCTCCGCGATCCGGCTCGTCCCGCACCCCGACCGGGACCTCGTCATGGTGAAGCTGGACAGCGGCATCGCCAACCTGAAGCCCGCCGTCCTGGCCACCACCCCCGCGGGCGCCGACGAGGCCGTACGGGCGGCCGGGTTCGGCCGTACCAGGACCGCCTGGGTCCCCGACCGCCTGCACACGGCCGCCTTCACGGCGGCCGGCGCAGGCTCCGCCGACCTCGCCCTGACCGCATCCGGCGACGGGGCGATCTGCCAGGGCGACGCGGGCGGCCCGGTGCTGCGCGAGCGGAACGGCACCCAGGAGCTTGTCGCCGTCATCAGCCGTTCCTGGCAGGGGGGATGCCTCGGCACGCCGTCCACGGAGACCCGTACCGGCGCCGTCGCGACCCGCGTGGACGACGTGCGCTCCTGGGTCGCGAGCACGTCGTACGCCGTTCCGGGCGACCTCACCGGCGACAACAAGCCGGACCTCGTCGCGGTCGACGACACCGGCAAGCTGCGCCTGTACCCCGGTACGGGCACCGGCGGCCTCGGCGCGCACACGATCATCGGCAGCGGCGGTTGGACGGGAGCCTCGGTGACGCACCGCGGCGACTGGAACGGCGACGGCATGGAGGACGTCGTCGCCCGCGTCGGCGGCGAGGTCCGCGTCTACCCCAACCTCGGCGACGGCACCCTGGGCGCACCGATCAAGATCGCCAGTGGTCTGCCCACCACCGCCCAGGTCGTCGCCATCGGCGACACCAACCGGGACGGGAAGCCGGACCTGGTCGTCACGCACACCAACAAGCTCTTCCTGTACCCGGGTGTCGTCGGCACCGCCCCGGCCGTCGGCGCCCCCGTCGTCATCGGCACCGGCGGCTGGGACGTCATGGACCTGAGCGCCCTCGGCGACGCCAACAAGGACGGCCGCCCCGACCTGCTGGCCCGCGACACCCGTGACGGCGTCCTCTACGCCTACCTCGGCCAGCCCGACGGGAAGACCTTCGGCGACCTCAACGAGTTCGGTCGCGCCTACACCGTCACCAACCGGCCGCTCATCGCCGGCGCCGCGGACGCCAACCTCGACGGCACGGCCGACATGTGGGCCACCGCAGGCGACGGCACGCTCAAGTTCTACAAGGGTGGCGCCGACGTCCACGGCCCCATCGACGGCCCGAGCATCCAGGTCGGCAGCGGCGGCTGGGGCGCCATCAAGTCCATCAGCTGACCCGGCACCGGGCCCCCGGCCCGGACTCCGACCCCACTTGCACACGGGCCCCGGCCGGAACGCTCTGGCCGGGGCCCGTGGGCATTGCGTCCGGGTGCCCGACCCGCCGTCCGCCTGCTCCGAAGGAGGATAATGAAACCCTTGTTCGGTCAGGATTGGCAGGGGGACGGCCGCGTGCTCGAACGTCTGGAAATGGAAGCATTCCTCGGGCTGGCCGCGGAGCTGCACTTCGGGCGAACCGCGGAACGCCTGCACGTGACTACCGGAAGGGTCAGCCAGCTCATCAAGAAGATCGAGCGCAAGGTCGGGGCCCCGCTGTTCGAGCGCACCAACCGCAGCGTTCGCCTGACGCCCCTCGGCCACCGGCTGTACGACGAAGTCCGGCCCGCGTACGAAGAGATACAGGAAGCTCTCGCCCGGGCCGTCAGCAGCACCCGGGCGGCGGTCGTCGAGGTCCTGCGGGTCGGCTTCATGGGCGCGGCCGCCGGCCAGGTCGCCCACCAGGCGGGCGCGATGTTCTCCGAACGGGAGCCCGGCTGGCGCGTCCGCATCCGCGAGGTCCAGCTCTCCGGCGCCCTGGCGCGGCTGCACGAGGGAGAGGTCGACATCCTGATCCTGGCCCTGCCGATCACCGAACCCGGCATCGTCGTCGGGCCGGTGCTCTTCTCCGAGGCGCGGATGCTGGCGGTTCCCGCGAGCCACGCCCTCGCCCGCCGGGAGAGCGTGACCCCGGAGGACCTCGCCGACGTGGCACTCGTGCGCGTCTGCGGCGCACCACCCGGGGGATGGCTGTCGGACCTCTGGCCCGACCGGACGCCGCAGGGAAGGCCGATCCCCCCGGGCCCCGAGGTGGAGACGTTCATGGAAGCCCTGCAGGCGGTCGCTTCAGGAACCGGCGCCGTCATCGTCGGCGAGCAGGTCACCCGGTTCTACGTCCGCCCCGGTATCGCCTATGTCCCGATCACCGGCACGCCACGCCTGGACCGGGCCCTCGTCTGGCTGAGGTCGTGCAGCGTCCCCGCCATCCGCCCCTTCACCGCAACCGCCCTGGAGGCGGCCCGCCTCCTGCACCCGGCCACTCCCGCGCCCTGATCCGCCCCGGCGGCAGAGGGCCCACAACTGGCGGCCGGGGTACCCCACACCTGGGCGGTTCTACGCGTCTGCGGACGCCGACCAGTCGCTCGGCCCGGCCACGGTCACCGCCGACTTCGCGTGTCCTGCGCGAGTTGCAAGGGCACACAGCGGATGAGCCGGATCCCTGGCAGGTCACCCGAGGGCCGAGGCATCCGTGATCAGGGACATCGACCCCGCGCAGATCATCCCTCCCTTCCCCCACACCGGGAACGCGGCCGCCGCGACCCTGCCCCTCCCATTCGCCCATGCCGTCCGGCACCGCCGCCTGACCCCCGGCGACACAGTCGCCCTCTTCGGCATGGCCGGCGGAGCCAGCACCGCGGTCAGGCTCCTTCGCTGGTGACGGCCCGCCGACACGGCAGCCGCTACGCCGCAGCAGATCTCCGTCGACCTGAGGGACGCATGCCCGGTAGGCAGGCAGGCAGGCAGGTGGCGTGGCACGGGGCATCACCTCGGCCGGTCAGGGACCTACCAGAAGATCTCTGACCCAGGTCCGCCGTAGCTGCGTGCAGCGTCCTGAACTGGTCGTACTGGCGACGCAGGCGTCAGTACCAGGCCCGCATCAGCCATTACTAACGACGCGGGCACACACCACCAGAAACCGACAAGCCGTCAGCACAAAGACCGTTGCAGTACTAGCAGTACTAGCAGTACTCGTAGTGCTTCGTTAGCTGGTCTTGTCGTGGTGAGTGCCAGGTAGTGCGCTGGCTGTTTGAGGGCTGGGGAGCTAGCGGCGGTGCGGCATCGGCTGGAGAAGTTCACCTCCGAGGTGTTCGCGCCGCTGGTCCGGCGGGACCAGCGAGAGAAGGGCGCCTTGTATCTGCGGGGACTGCTGTTGGAGGGCCGGCGGAAGTCGATGCAGCCGATGGCTGGTCGGCTTGGTGTTGATCACCAGCAGTTGCAGCAGTTCATGACGTCCTCGACCTGGCCGGTCGAGGACGTCCGGGCCCGGCCGACATGGCGGGCGGTGGCGGCGGTGCGGCCACAGGTGTGGGTGCTCGACGACACCGGGTTCTCCAAGGACGGACGTGCCTCGCCCGGGGGAGCCCGGCAGTACTCGGGCACCCTGGGCAGGGTTGGCAACTGCCAGATCGGCGTCAGCATCCACGCCGCCTCCGGCACTGCCTCGTGCCCGCTGTCCTGGCGGCTGTTCCTGCCCGCCGTCTGGGACGGGCCTGACGCCGAAGCCTGTCGGCGGGCCTGCCGGATCCCCGGGGCCGAGCACCACGGGGCCAAGTGGCAGCCAGCCCTGGACATGCTCGACGAACTCAATGGCAGCGGGCTGCGGCCCGCCGTCCTGGTCGCGGACACCGGCTACGGCGTCAACGCCGACTTCCGCCGCGGCCTGGAAGACCGAGGCCGGGCCTACGTGTTGCAGGTCAGAGCCGGGATGACCGCCTACGGCGAGGACGCCGAACCCCACCAGCCGGCCTACGGCGGCCTGGGCCCCCGGCCGCTGCCCGGCTACCGCACCCGTCCGGTCTCCTTACGTGGGCACGTTTCCGCGCCTCAAACGCCGGCGGGGCTGGGGTGGGTGCGCGCAGGCGGGGTCGGCGGGGTGTGGGGCGGTGCCCCGCCGGAATGTCTCCTCGGCTCGGCGCGCGCGGGTCCGACGCGGCTGTGCGGGCCGGTCGCGCCTCGTCCTGCGGGGACACTCCGCCGTGTCCCCACCCCACGGCGGACCCACGGGGCGCGGCGGCGGGTACGAGATGCGGCGCGGCGGGGGCTGGTGTGGACTCGGAGGGCCGAGCGGATCCGGTGGCCGGAGCCGCGCTGTCGAGTGGAGGAACGTACCGATGTCGCCGAGCAAGCCGAGCATCGTCTTCGCCCATGGCCTGTGGGCCGACGGCTCCTGCTACAGCAAGCTGATCCCCGTCCTGCAGAACGAGGGGCACGAGGTGGTGTCGGCACAGAACCCCCTCGACTCCCTCGCCGGGGACGTCGAAGCGGTCCACCACGCGCTCGGCCGGGTCAGCGGACCGACCCTGCTGGTCGGTCACTCGTGGGGCGGCTACGTCATCACCGCGGCCGGCACCGACGAGCGGGTGGCGGGCCTGGTCTACATCGCCGCGCTCGCCCCGGACGCGGGGGAGACCCCGCAGGACCTGATCGGCAAATTCGACGCACCGCCGCTCTTCTCCCACCTCGACACCGAAGAGGGCCGCATCTGGATCTCCCGCGAGGGCATCTCCGACTTCGTCGGCGACCTGCCCGAGGCGGAACAGCGCGTGGTCTGGGCGACACAGGGCGCTCCGCGCGCGGAGGTACTGGGCTCGACGGTGGACGACCCGGCCTGGCGCTCGAAGCCGAGCTGGTTCCTGATCACCACCCAGGACCGCGCGGTCAACCCCGACCTGCAACGCTTCGCGGCCCAGCGCATGGGCGCCACGTCGACCGAAGTCGCCTCGTCCCACGTCCCGATGCTGTCCCGCCCGGAGGTCGTCCTGGACCTCATCCGCACGGCCGCAGCTTCTCTCTGACCACTCCCTCCGTGGCTACCACCACCGGACCCGCCCGCCTCCCAGCCCGCCGACTGCCGCTACCAGGCCGCCCCATCCGCTTGTGGCCTCCGGTGCTGGGCCCGGCCGCTTCCCGGACCACCGGTCAGGCATCTCTGCCCGCCCCGTCAGGGGGTGTGGGGGCGTGCAGGGTCGTCCCCGCAGGTCGAGCGCGCAACCGCCCTTGCGGTCGCGATCGGCCCGCACGCGCGAGCCGAGGAGTCGACCCGGAGGGCCCCCGCGCCCGGCCCGCCTGTCTGCGGCCCCTGGCCGGGGGTGTCCCTGCCGCACCGCCCCGCCAGGGCACCGCTGGGTCGGCGTCCCGCCCCTGCCGGCCTCGCCTTGTTCGCGGACCACCGGTCAGGCGCCGCTGCCCGGCCCGTCTGTCTGCGGCCCCCGGACAAGGGTGTCGCTGCCGACCCGCCCGCCTGCGCAGCGCCCCGCTGCCATGCCCCGCCCAAGCAGGGCACCGCCGACCGGCCCCGGCGCCCTCAGGGGCCGCCCCGTGTCATCGATGTGACCCTCAGGGGGCCCACCCGCGTCTCCCCGAGGGGGGAGAAGCCGAAGTGGCGGTACAGGGTTACGTTCGACGGGTCCGCCGTGGTCAGGTAGACACCGGCCCGGCCGGGCTCCGTTGACAGGGCGTGGTCCAGTAGGGCGCGGCCCGCCCCACGGCCCGTCAGGGACGGGTGGACGCCCAGGAATTCCAGGGTCCAGGCACCCGCCGGAGCCCCGCCCTCCGTCGCGGTCAGGTAGCGCAGGGTCCGGCCGAGGGCCGGCGGGCCGCAGTGCAGGGCCGTGCGGGCCGCCCAGCTCGCGCGGGCCGCCGGGCCCGGGCCGGCCCCCGGCGGGGTGAGGACGGCCGCCGCCAGTACGGCGCCCTCCGCGTCCACGAGCGCCGTGCGGCGGGCCCCCGCCAGGGTCGCCTGGGTGCGCAGCACCTCGCGGAACCACCGCCCCCGCCGGGAGCCCGACGCCCCGCAGATCCACGACACCCCCGGCTCCCGGGCGAACGCCGCGCCCAGCAGCTCCGCGCACCCGGCCACCCCGGCCGCCGTATCGATCCGCCAGGGCCGCGCCCCCGGCGCCCCCGGGTGCGATCGTGCTCGCGCAGTTCGTCGTGCTGCGGCTGGTCGAGAAGCGCCGCCGGTCGCGGGTGATCGCGCTCGTCGGGCTGATCTGGACCGG
>NZ_JBEYVX010000142.1:0-8993 GCF_040644195.1 Streptomyces sp. NPDC047014
GGGGGCGGCGGCCGAGCCGGGCCCGGCGGGCTGACGGGAACAGCAGGAGGCACGGGTCAGCCGCGGCCGCCGCCGCCCCGCTTCGCCGCGTAATTCGCGCGCCCCTCGGCCGACTTGAGGCGCCAGTCCCGGCGGATTTCCGAGCGGAGGCGGGCGTCCGTCTTCGCGACGATGCGCTGGTTCTCCCGGAGCAGCTTGCGGTAGCTCTCCAGGCGGCGTTCCGGGAGCTCGCCCGCGTCCAGGGCCGCCAGTACCGCGCAGCCCGGCTCCGCCACGTGGGCGCAGTCGTGGAAGCGGCAGCGCTGCGCGTACTCCTCGATCTCCGAGAAGACCTGGCCGACGCCGGTCTCGGCGTCCCAGAGACCCACGCCCCGCAGACCCGGCGTGTCGATGAGGACCCCGCCGCCCGGCATGAGCAGCAGGTTGCGGGTCGTGGTCGTGTGCCGGCCCTTGCCGTCGACGTCGCGGGCCGCCTGGACCTCCATGATGTCCGCCCCGAGCAGCGTGTTCGCCAGGGTGGACTTGCCGGCGCCGGACACGCCGAGGAGGACGCTGGTGCCGCCGGAGACGACGGCCGCGAGGATGTCCGTACCCTCGCCGTTCAGGGAGGACACCGTGAGCACCTGGACCCCCGGCGCCGCGGCCTCGACGTCCTGGACCAGGTGCCCGAGGGTGGCCGGGTCCGGCACCAGGTCCGCCTTGGTGAGGACGACCAGCGGCTGCGCCCCGGACTCCCAGGCCAGCGCGAGGAAGCGCTCGATGCGCCCGAGGTCGAGCTCGACGGCGAGGGAGACGGCGATGATCGCGTGGTCGACGTTCGCGGCGAGGATCTGGCCCTCGGACCGCTGCGAGGAGGTGGACCGTACGAAGGCGGTGCGGCGCGGCAGGTACGCCTTGACGTAGCGCGGGTTGCCGACGGTCTCGACGGCGGCCCAGTCGCCGGTGCAGATGACCCGGAGCGGGTCGTGGGGGGTGACGAAGGCGGTGTCGGCGCGGACGATGCCGTCGGCGGTCATGACATCGCACTGCCCGCGGTCGACCCGTACGACCCGGCCGGGCACGAGGCCCTGCTCGGCGTACGGGGTGAACTCGGCCTCCCACGCGTCGTCCCAGCCGAGGGGGGCGAGGGCGTGCGGGAGGGAGAGCGAGGTGTGCTGGAAAACGGAGGAAGCCGAAGAGGTGGAGGAAGTCGAGGAAGTCGACGAATTCAAGGGGGAACCCTTCACAGGGTGGCCCGGCTGCCTGCGCGCACGCTCGACGGCGGTGCGCGGAAAGGAAGGTGAGTGAGGTCAGCCGGAGACCACGGAGGTGACGTCGATGGTCTTCTGGACGCGGGCAGCGCCCTGCGCAATGACAGTCATCAATGAACTCACCTCCGGATCAGGCACATCGCTGTGGTCCTCGTGGTCCTCGCCGCTCGGCGGGAACGATCCCACCGTAACAAGTCCGCTCACGTCGCGGCCACTTCTTTTTCCGCCGCGGCCGCGAGCGGCGGTCAGCGGACGTGGCGCGCCAGCAGCTGCCCGGGCCAGTCGCCGACGTGGAAGCGCTCGGTCGGGGTGAAGCCGCAGCGCTCGTAGAACGCGACGAGTTCGCCCCCGCCGCCCGCCCAGCAGTCCACCCGCAGCAGCCGTACGCCCGCCCGGCGGGTCTCGGCGGCGGCGTGCTCCAGCAGGGCGGCGCCGATGCCGTGGCCGGCGTAGCGGCGGTCGGAGACGAGCAGGCGGACGTACCGCTCGGGCTCCGCGGCGGGGGTGACGGGGAGCTGGGGGCTGGGGCCGGTGTCCATGACGAGGGCGCCGACGGGGGTGCCGTGCAGTTCGGCGATGAAGGGGGTGTTCTCGGTGGTGTACCGCCGCACCCGCTCGACCCCGCCGGGCCGCCGCGAGTACGGGACGGTGCCCCACTGTTCGGTATTGCCCCGCGCGTTCATCCAGGCGACGGCCCGGTCGAGCATCCCGAGCACGACGGGCACGTCCCCCGCCCCACCACCCCGAACCCGCAGCACGCCCACCCGCTCCTCCACACCCCCACCGTACGCGCCACCCGTCACCCGAAGTCACCGGGCCCACGGCGCCCCTCCCACCGGCCAGGCCGAGCAGCCGGCCGCGTCGCCGCCCGAGACGATCCCGTCCCGCACAGGACGTGCACCGGCACACCGGCACCAGCGCGGGCCGAAGCCCGGCAAAGGTGTTCGCCGGAAGTCCACCGCCGGGCCCGCCCACCGTGCGCCCTGCGCCAGTACGTCACCCAGCGCGGGCACAAGGCCCAGCGAAGGCTGCGCACCGCCAGGCCGCCTCAGAACGTGCGCGGGCACGCCAGCCGCCGGGCGGCATACCAGCGCCCGGCGCCCAGCACCCCACGCGGGCCCACCCCGGCCAAGGTGCCGGACGGAAGCCACCGACCGGTGCGGGCCCAGCCCGGCCAGTCCCCACCGGGAGCGGCGCGCACGGACGGGCCCACCCACCACAGGCGCGGCGCAGGCGGCACCCCCTGCCCCGTGCGGCCCGAAGCTCGGCCAAGGTGCCAACGCGAAGCCCCCCGCCGGGCTCAGCCAGCCCAGGCCCGGGCGGCGCCTGGCGGGGAGCCCACCGCCGGCCCAGCCGGCGCGGGCGCAGGGCGCGGCGTACCGACCCCACGGCCCGGGGCCCGGGCCAAGCCCGGCCAGGGTGCCGGGAAGCCACCGTCCGATGCGGGCCCAGCCCGGCCAGGCCCCCACCGGGAGCACAAGCACGGGCGCAGCCAGCGCAGGCGCAACGCACGCGGTACCCACCGCCCAGGGCGCGGGCCGAGCCACTCCGGGCGGCCCACCGCCCAGCGCCCGGGCCAAGCCCGGCCAGGGTGCCGGGAAGCCACCGTCCGATGCGGGCCCAGCCCGGCCAGGCCCCCACCGGGAGCGCAAGCACGGGCCCAGCCACAGCAGGCGCGGCACACGCGGCACCCACCGCCCCGTGCGGGCGAAGCCCGGCCAAGGTGCCGACCAGGGCACACCGCCGGGCCCAGCCGACGCGGGCGCAGGAGGCGGCGTACCGGCACCCGCCGCCCGGGGCGCGGGCCGAGCCCGGCCGGGGGCCACCCCCGAGCCGAGACAGCGCGGGCGCAGGCCGCGACACACGGCCACCCGCCGCCCGGGCCCAGCGGGCCGGGGCGCCCCACCGCGCAGGCCGAGCCACCCCGGACAGCCGACCGCCGGGCGCAACCCGAGCCCCCGGAGGCCCACCGCCGAGCCCGGCCGGGGGCGTACCGCCGGGCGCAAGCCCAGCCACCCCGGCGGGCCCACCGCCAAGCGCGTGCCGAGCCGCCCCGGGGGCTACCGCCGAGCCCGGCCGGGGGCGTACCGCTGGCCGCAAGCCCCGCCACCCCCGGGACCACCGTGAAGCGCGGGCCGAGCCAGGCCGGGGGCCCACCGCCAGGCCCGGTCAGCACCGTCGGCCCCCGCGCAGCTCAGTGCTTTCGCAGCCGGGAGTGGTAGTCCTCCGGGGGGAGGAATTTGGACCAGCGTTCCGGGAATTCCGACGGCATGCCCTGGTCCTCGTCGTCCTCCGACTCGCCCTCCGCCAGCGCGCGCCACGCCGCCGCGCGGGCGATCAGCTGGGCCGCCTCCGCCTCGCGGATGCGTTCGTTCGCCTCGCGGGCCGCCGCCGTGGCCACCGACGGCCAGACGCGGTCGATCGCCGCGTTGACGGCGGCGCCCACCAGCACCGCGAAGGCCGAGATGCCGATCCACAGGAGCACCGCCACGGGGGCGGCCAGGGAGCCGTAGATCGTCGGGCCCTCCACCGTGTTCGTGAGGTAGATCCGCAGCAGGAAGGAGCCGAGCACCCACATCGCGAGCGCCACCAGCGCCCCCGGCACGTCCTCGATCCACGGCGAGCGCACCGGCACGGAGACGTGGTAGAGCGTCGTGAGGAAGGCGATCGACAGCAGGGTCACCGTCGGCCAGTACAGGACCGCGATGACCTCCGTGCCCCAGGGCACCAGCCTGACCACCGCGTCCGGCCCGACCACCATCAGCGGCAGCACGATCGCCCCGATCAGCAGCGCGATGATGTACAGGAGGAAGGCCAGCAGCCGGGTCTTGACGATGCCGCGGTGGCCGTCGAGGCCGTACATCACCGTGATCGTGTCGATGAAGACGTTGACGGCGCGCGATCCCGACCACAGCGCGAAGGCGAAGCCGAGCGAGATCAGGTCGGGGCGGCCGCTGCGCGTGACGTCGTCGAGCAGCGGTTTCGCGATGTCGTTGACGCCCCGGTCGGACAGGACGGTGCCGACCGCCCGCAGGATGTTCTCCTCGATGCTGACGACCGTGCGGGTGTCGGTCCAGCCGTCCACGTATCCGAGCAGTCCCAGCAGGCCCAGGAACAGCGGCGGCAGGGAGAGCAGGGTGAAGAAGGCCGCCTCGGCGGCCAGGCCGAGGATCCGGTACTCGATGCACGAGTTGACGGTGTCCTTGAGCAGCAACCAGCCCATCTGCCGCTTCGAGACGTTGCGGTAGAGCACGCGGGCCCGGTGGAGCCGCCCTGGGATCCGCTCGGGGGGTGTTTCTTTTGCTGGCTGCACGTCCTTACGGTATCCGCATGGCAGCCACCACCCACACAGTCAGCAACCAGGCCCCGCCCCTGGTGGGCCACGACCTCTACGGCGGCGACCGGGCCCTCACCGAGGGCGTCGAACGCCATCTGGAGTCCGCGGATCCCGAACTCCTCTCCGGGGTACGGGAGGAGCTCACGGACCTCGGCCGCGCGGCCGGCTCCGCGCAGGCCCAGGAATGGGGCGCGCAGGCCAACGACAACCCTCCGAAACTGCGCACGCACGACCGGTACGGGAACCGCATCGACGAGGTCGAGTTCCACCCCGCCTGGCACCGCCTCCTCGGGCATGCCGTGGGCGCCGGGCTGACCGACGCCTGGGGGCGGCCGGCCGGGCACCTGCGGCGGGCCGCGGGCTTCTTCCTGTGGTCGCAGGCCGAGGCGGGGCACGGCTGCCCGGTCTCGATGACGCACGCCGCGGTGCCCGCGCTGCGGGCCGATCCCGCCCTGGCCGCCGAGTGGGAGCCCCGGCTGACCTCGCACGTGTACGAGGAGGGGCTGCGGCCGGCCGCGCAGAAGGCCGGGGTCCTCTTCGGCATGGGGATGACGGAGAAGCAGGGCGGCAGCGACGTCCGGGCGAACACCACGGCGGCGGTGCCGCTGGACGCCGACGGCGAGTACGTACTGACCGGGCACAAATGGTTCTGCTCCGCTCCGATGTGCGACGGCTTCCTGGTGCTGGCGCAGGCACCGGGCGGGCTGACCTGCTTCCTGGTGCCGCGGGTCCTGCCGGACGGTACGCGCAACGTCTTCGCGATCCAGCGGCTCAAGGAGAAGCTGGGCAACCGGTCGAACGCGTCGAGCGAGGTCGAGTTCGACGGGACCTGGGCGCGGCGGGTCGGGGAGGAGGGCCGCGGGGTGCGGACCATCATCGAGATGGTCGCGGCGACCCGGCTGGACTGCGTCATCGGCTCGGCCTCGCTGATGCGGCAGGCGCTGACGCAGGCGGTGCACCACGCCGAGCACCGCTCCGCCTTCGGGGCGCCGCTGATCGGGCAGCCGCTGATGCGCAATGTGCTGGCCGACCTCGCCCTGGAGTCGGAGGCGGCCACCACCCTCACCCTGCGGCTGGCCGCCGCCTACGACGCGGGCACCGAGCAGGAGCGGGCCTTCCTGCGCCTCGCGGTGCCCGCCGCCAAGTACTGGGTGACCAAGCGCTGTACGCCGATGGTGGCGGAGGCCCTGGAGTGCCTGGGCGGGAACGGCTACGTCGAGGAGTCCGGGATGCCGAGACTGCTGCGCGAGTCCCCGCTGAACTCCATCTGGGAGGGCTCGGGCAATGTGCAGGCCCTGGACGTGCTGCGCGCCCTCCAGCGGGAGCCGCAGGCGCTGAACGCCTTCCTCCAGGAGGTGGGGCTGGCCCGGGGCGCCGACCACCGGCTGGATTCGGCCATCAAGGACCTGCTGACGGACCTCGCGGACCTGGCGGGGATCGAGGCGCGGGCCCGCCGGGTGGTGGAGCGGATGGCGCTGGTGCTCCAGGGATCGCTGCTGGTCCGGTGGGCTCCGCCGGAGGTCGCGGACGCCTTCTGTGCCTCGCGGCTGGGCGGTGACTGGGGTACGGCCTTCGGCACGCTGCCGCACAGCCTGGACCTGCGGGCGGTGGTGGAGCGGGCGCGGATCACCGGCTAGGGAGGGAGCCCCCGTCGGGCTCCCCCTGCGGTCCCCAAACCGCTCCGAGCCGGGATCCGGGCCCGCGACCGGGACAGGGATGGTGCCGCGCCGACTCGGCACCACCCCTGATCCGAAGCCCCGAGGAGGAGCTGTCACGCCGCTCGGGCGACGTCCGGACATTTTCGGTCGCCCCGGCGGCACTTGGCGAGAGTTGCATACCGTTGCACCCTGTGAGTCCGCGGCCGCCCGCCGGGGCGCCCGGGGCGGGCGGCCCCGCCGCACTCGCGGACCGCCGGGCGGCCGGCGTCGTACGTCCTGTTCGCACGGGGAGGTTCCGGTGGCCGACACCACAGGCAGCACGGTCGATGCCGCACGCATCTCGGCCATGGACCCCCGGGACGCCGCGTGGCTGCTGAAAGGCGTACGGGCGGCGGCGCTGGCCGGGGACCGGCCGCCCGCCGCGCCACGGCCGGAGATCGCGGAGTCCTGGCGGCGGATGCTGGCCTGCGGGGTGGACCCGGACCGGGACGCGCGCTCGCGGACGCTGTCGGTGGCGGAGACCGAGGAGCGGCGGCAGGTCTCGCCGCTGCGGGAGGTGCTGCCGCTGCTGCGGGAGGGGCTGCTGCCCGCCCTGGACCAGGCCCTGCACATCATGGTCGTCGCGGACGCCGACGGGCGGCTGCTGTGGCGGGAGGGGCACAGCTCCATCCTGCGCAAGGCGGACCGGCTCGGCTTCACGGTGGGCGCGGACTGGGGCGAGACGGTGGTCGGCACGAACGGAGTGGGTACCGCGCTGGTGGCCCGGCGGCCCGTGCAGGTCTTCTCGGCGGAGCACTTCGTCTCCAGCCACCACGACTGGACCTGCGCGGGGGCGCCCGTACGGGACCCCCGGGACGGGCGGCTGCTGGGCGTGGTCGACGTCAGCGGCCCGCTGGCCACGATGCATCCGGCGACGCTGACGTGGGTGACCTCGGTGGCGCGGCTCGCGGAGCGGGAGCTGCGGGTGCGGCACCTGGAGTCGCTGGAGCGGCTGCGGGCGGTCGCGGCGCCGCTGCTGGCCCGGCTGCCGGGGGCGGCGCTGGCGGTGGACCCGCACGGCTGGACGGCGGCGGTGACGGGGCTGGTGTCCGCGGACCGCGTGGCGCTGCCGAAGGGCTTCGGGGCGGGGCGGGTGTGGGTGCCGCGGCTGGGCGAGTGCGCGGTGGAGCCGCTGCCGGGGGGCTGGCTGCTGCGGATCGCGCGGGACCGCACCGGCCCGGGGGCGGCGACCCGGGTCGTCCTGGACCTCAGCCGGCCCGGTTCCTGGTCGGCGACGGTGTACGGGCCCTCCGGGAGCTGGTCGCAGGAGCTGAGCCCGCGCCACGCGGAGCTGCTGTTCCTGCTGGCGGAGAGCCCGCGGGGGCGGTCGGCGGCGGATCTGTCGGCCGAGCTGTTCGGGGACCCGGAGCGTACGGTGACGGTCCGGGCCGAGCTGTCGCGCGTACGGCGGCACCTCGCGGGGGTGCTGGCCCACCGGCCGTACCGCTTCGCGGACGACGTGGAGGTGGAGCTGGTCCGCCCGGCGGACCCGGGCGCGCTGCTCCCGTACTCCACCGCCCCGGCGGTGATCAGGGCCCGCCTGGGCCGGACGGGGCCGGGCGTGGTTCCCTGAGCTGCATGAGCACCCTCACCCTCACCACGTGGTCCCTGGAGATGACCTCCCCGGAGGACCTGGTCCCGGCGGCCGTGCCGGGGCCGGAGATATCCGTCGTCCGGTCGGAGATCCCCTCCCCCGAGTTCAGCCGCTTCCTGTACGCCTCGGTGGGCGGG
This sequence comes from Streptomyces sp. NPDC047014, assembly GCF_040644195.1. Taxonomy (NCBI): domain Bacteria; kingdom Bacillati; phylum Actinomycetota; class Actinomycetes; order Kitasatosporales; family Streptomycetaceae; genus Streptomyces; species Streptomyces sp. NPDC047014. Next base: position 8,016 of record NZ_JBEYVX010000142.1, read on the forward strand.
GACATCCACTGGACGGACCGGCTGGCGCTGACGCGGGCGCAGTGGGTGGAGTGGCTGGAGCGGCCGGGGGTGGAGACGTGGGTGGCGTACGAGCGGGGGACGCCGGCGGGGTATGTGGAACTCGACCCGCAGGCGGACGGCGTGGTGGAGATCATGTACTTCGGCCTGCTGCCGGATTTCCGGGGGCGGCGGATCGGGGGGCACCTGCTGTCGGTGGGCGTGGCCCGGGCGTGGGACCTGGCGGTCCGGTGGCCGGGGCGGGAGGGGACGCGGCGGGTGTGGGTGCATACCTGTAGCCAGGACGGGCCGATGGCTCTGCAGAACTATGAGCGGCGGGGGTTCAAAGTGTTCCGCACGGAGACGGAACAGAAGGCGGTGGCCCCGACGCCGGGCCCCTGGCCGGGCGCGTAACCGCTGCGCGGCGCTGCCCCTGTCTGTTTCCCGGGTGCGGCCCGGTGGCCGCGCCTCAAACGCCGGCGGGGCTCGATTGTGGTCCCGCCCGGTGGGTGCGCCTGGACCGCTGGCGGGGCTGGGCTTTTGGGTGCCGCCCGGCGGGTGCGCCTCAAGCGCCGGCGGGGCTGGGTTTGGTTCCCCTCGGCGGGATAGGCCCGTACGGGGTGGGTGGTTTCGGGTGGGGCGGTGACACTCCGGGGTCACTCCTCGGCTCGCGCCTGCGGCCTTGGTCGTCCTGTACGGCCTGGGTTGCGCGCTCGTCCTGCGGGGAGACCCCTACGCGTCCCCACCCCACCCGAAACCACCCCCCGTCGGCCCCCCGCCCGCGGGTGATCCGGCGAGGGAAACCGCCCGCGCGGGGCCCTTCCGCCCCCTACGTCCGCTCGGGGTGGGGATCCCGTGGGGTGGGGGTGTGGGGACGGTGGGGGGTGTCCCCGCAGGACGAGCGCGCAACCACCCCGTACGGGACGACCGTGCCCGCAGGCGCGAGCCGAGGAGACACCCCCCACCGGCCCCGCGAGATCG
>NZ_JBEYVX010000143.1:0-8821 GCF_040644195.1 Streptomyces sp. NPDC047014
TCCGTCAGGGGGAAGACCGAGTCGATGCCGACCCGGAGCCAGCCGACGCCGTTGTACGGGTGTACGGGTGTGCATGCGGCGGGGCGCGGTGGCTCTGGCGGGGCCGCCCCCGGGGCACACGAAGGGGCCGCGTTCCTCGCGGAACGCGGCCCCTGGAACCACGGTGTGGTTACCGCTGCTTGAGCAGCCACTCGTGGATGGCGGCGGCGGTCACATCACCGTTGCCCTCGAGCATCGTGTAGTGGTTGCCCGGCACGTCGATGGCGTCGTGCTCCAGCGGCCACACGGCCTGCCACTTCTCCGGCGGCGGTCCGACCTCGCCCGGCTCGACGCCGAAGCACTCCGAGGCCCGGACGAGCAGCGTCGGCGTCTTGATCTCCTTCGGCTGCCAGTGCTCGAACAGCGCGAAGTAGGCCGACATCGCGGTGAGACGGTTGCCCGTCATCCGGCCGAAGTCCTTCTCCAGTTCGAGCGCCTTGCCCTCCATCACCGGGACGATGTAGGAGGTCTGGTCGTAGCCGGCCAGGTAGCTGTCGATCAGGACCAGCCCCAGCGGGTGGATGCCCCGCGCCTCCAGCCGTGCGGTGACCTCGTGGGCCACCCGGCCGCCGGACGAACGCCCGGTGAGGACGAACGGGGTGCCGTCCGTCAGCTCCTCGATGCGCTGGACCGCGTACGCGGCGGCGGAGTCGACGCTGTCGGCGACCGGCTCGCCCGTCACGAACCCGGGCAGCATCAGCGACCACACGTCGCGGATACCGCGCAGCGGCTCGGCCAGGGACACCAGCTCCTGGTTGCTGGCCCAGACGGACTGCGAGGGGAATCCGATGATCTTCGGGAAGGCTTCGCCCGCACCGAGCCGGACGAGCGCCGGTCCCTTGCGTACGTCGGCCGGGTCCGAGAAGTTCTCGCGCAGGTCGACCGAGTTGCGCAGGACGCTGTGGCCGATGTCCAGGCGCCCGATCTCGACGGCCCGCCGGTACAGCGCCTCGACTCCGTTGATCACCGCGATCCCGCTGGTGTCCGCGGCGGCCTCGGCCTGTTCCGGCCGCTCCGCCGGTGCGGCCGGCGCAGCCGGTGCGGCGGCGGGTGCGACGGAGGACCGCAGCTGCTCGCTCAGCTCCGCGGCGAGGGCGGCCGGGGTGGGGTGGTCGAAGACCACGGTGGACGCCAGGCGCAGTCCGGTGAGCTCGTTGAGCCGGTTGCGCAGTTCCACGGACGTCAGCGAGTCGAAGCCCAGTTCGGCGAAGCCCTGGGCGTCCTCGATGGCGTCCGCACCGGAGTGGCCGAGTACCTGGGCGACCTCGGAGCGGACCAGTTCGGCCAGTACGGCCAGCCGGTCGGCCCCGGCCGTTCCGGCCAGCCGCTCGTGCAGCCGGGAGGTGGCCCGCGCGTCGGAGCGGGTGGCGCGCCGCTGCGGGGCCCTCACGAGCCCGCGCAGGAGCGGGGGCACCTGCTGTTCGCCGGTGGGCCGGGCGACCGTGGTGTTCAGGCGCATCGGGACGAGTACGGCCTCGCCGGCGACGCCGAGCGCGGCGTCGAAGGCCGCCATGCCCGTCCCGGCCGTGAAGGCGGAGACGCCTCCGCGGGCCATCCGGGCCCGCTCGGCGCGGCCGAGCTCGGCTCCCATGCCGCCGGGCTGCTCCCACCAGCCCCACGCGAGCGAGGTACCGGCCAGTCCGGCCTCGCGGCGGTGCACCGCGAGCGCGTCCAGGAAGGAGTTCGCGGCCGCGTAGTTGCCCTGCCCCTGGCTGCCGAGCAGGCCGGCGGCGGAGGAGAAGAGGACGAACGCCCGCAGCTCCGCGTCCCGGGTGAGCTCGTGCAGGTGCCAGGCGGCATCCGCCTTGGCCCGCAGCACGGTGTCCACGCGCTCGGGGCTCAGCGACTCGATCGTGCCGTCGTCGAGCACACCGGCGGTGTGGACGACTCCGGTCAGCGGCTGCCCGGCCGGTACGGCGGCCAGCAGGGCCTCCAGCGCGGTCCGGTCCGCCACGTCGCAGGCGGTCGCCCGGACCTCGGCGCCCAGTGCGCCCAGTTCGGCGATCAGGTCCGCCGCCCCCGGCGCGTCGGCGCCGCTGCGGCTGGCCAGCACCAGGTGCCGTACGCCGTGTCCGGTCACCAGGTGCCGGGCGACCACGGCGCCCAGTGCGCCGGTGCCGCCCGTGATCAGGACCGTACCCTCGGGTCCGAAGGCCCCGGTGCCCTCGGGCACCGCGGTGTTCCTGGCGAGCCTCGGCGCGCTCGCGGCTCCGGCGCGCAGCGCGAGCTGCGGTTCACCGGTGCCGAGTGCGGCGGGCAGGGCCCGGTACGAGGCGGCGTCGTCGTCCAGGTCGATGAGGACGATCCGGTCGGGGTGTTCCGACTGCGCCGTGCGTACGAGGCCCCAGACGGCCGAGGCCCCGATGTCCGTGGTGCGGTCCGTGTCGAGGACCGAGACGGCCCCCCGGGTCAGGAGGAGCAGCTTGGAGCCGGTGAGCCGTTCGTCGGACAGCCAGTGCTGGACGGTCTCCAGCACGCGGTGTGCCGCGTGGTGGGTGGCCGCGAGGACTCCTCCCTGGTCACCGCCGAAGCAGGTCATGGCCACGACGGCCGGGGCGGGCGCGCCCGACTCCACGGTGTCGAGGAGGGACTGCGGGTCGAGGTACGGCGTACCGGAGAGACCCGCTTCGACCAGGCGCGGCCGGAGCGACAGCGGGTCGAAGCCGAGCATGGCCCACTCGCCCGAGAGCTCCCGGGAGCCCAGCGGCACCGGGGTCCAGCCCAGGGTGAACAGCGAGTCCTGGCGCGGCGCGGAGCCGGCGCCGACGAACTGCTCCAGTGCGGGATCCCGCATCGTCAGCGAGTCGACGGTCGCGACCGGGAGGCCGGCGTCGTCGGTCACCAGCACCGACACTTCGGAGCGGCCCGCCGGCGCAAGGTGGACCCGTACGACCGACGCGTGCGTGGCGTGCAGCCGTACGCCGCTCCAGGCGAAGGGCATGCCGCCCTTGATCGGCTCGCGGCCCGGGGCGAGCCCGAGGATGCCGAGCGCGAGCGGCTGGAGTGCCGCGTCCAGCAGGGCCGGGTGCACCCCGAAGCCGCTGTCCTCGCCGCCGGCCTCCTCGGGGAGCCGGACCTCGGCGAACAGCTCGCCGTCCTTGTCCCACAGGGCCCGCAGCCCCTGGAACACCGGCCCGTAGGCGAATCCGGCCTCGGCCAGGTCCGGGTAGAAGTCCTCGACGGGGATCTCCGTCGCGCCGGCCGGGGGCCACACGGTCACCGGTTCCGGGGCGGCGTCGGCCGCTCCGCCGTCGGCCAGCAGGCCGGAGGCGTGCCGGGTCCACTGCGCCTCGTCGCCGTCGCCTTCGCCGTCCGCCCTGGAGTACAGGCTGATCGCCCGCCGGCCGGACTCGTCGAGTCCGCCGACCAGGACCTGGATGGCGCGGCCGCCCTGCTCGCCCAGTACCAGCGGGGCCTCCAGGGTGAGTTCGTCGATCAGCTCGCAGCCGACCTGGCCGCCGGCGCGCAGCGCGAGTTCCACGAAGGCGGTGCCCGGCAGCAGGGCCGTGCCGAGCATGGCGTGGTGCGCGATCCAGGGCTGGGCGGCCAGCGAGAGCCGTCCGGTGAACAGGAACCCGTCGGACTCCGGGAGCGCGACCCCGGCGCCGAGCAGCGGGTGCCCGGTGGCGGTCAGCCCCATGGAGGCGGGGTCGCCGCCGGAGGAGGCCATGGAGTCCAGCCAGTACCGCTTGTGCTGGAAGGCGTACGTGGGCAGGCCGACCGTACGGGCGCCCGTACCGGCGAACAGGGCCTTCCAGTCGACCGGGGTGCCGGCGGCGTGGATCCGGCCCAGGGCCAGGGCCAGGGAGCTGGCCTCCGGCTGTTCGCGGCGCAGGGCGGGGACGCAGGTGGCGCGGGCGCCTTCCCGGCCGTGGTGGTCGAGGGTCTCCTCGGCCATGGCGGTCAGTTCCCCGCCCGGGCCGAGCTCCAGGAAGGTGTCGACGCCCCGGCTCATCGCGGTCGCGACGCCGTCGGCGAAGCGGACCGTGCCGCGGACGTGCCGGACCCAGTAGTCGGGGGTGGTCAGCTCGTCGCCCGCGATCTCGCCGGTCAGGTTCGAGACGACCGGAATGCGGGGCGCGTGGAACTCTGCCGTGGCGAGGACCTCACCGAACGCGGCGAGCATGGGCTCCATCCGGGCCGAGTGGAACGCATGACTGACCGTCAGCTCCTTGACCCGGCGGCCCTGTTCGCGGAAGGCGTCGGCAAGGGCGCGGACCTGCTGCTCGTCCCCGGAGAGCACCACCGAGCGCGGCCCGTTGACCGCGGCCACCGACACCCCCTCGGGCAGCCCCGGGAGTTCGTCGGGCGCGGCCTGGACGGCCAGCATCGCTCCGCCCGACGGAAGGGCCTGCATGAGCCTGCCGCGGGCGGCGACGATCCGGCACGCGTCGGACAGGGACCACACGCCGGCCACGTAGGCCGCGGCCAGCTCTCCGATGGAGTGGCCCAGCAGCAGGTCGGGGCGCACGCCCCAGGAGCTGACCAGTTCGTACAAAGCCACCTCGAAGGCGAACAGGCCCGCCTGGGTGAACACGGTCCGGGACAGCGCGGAGCCGTCCGCGAACACGACGTCCTTCACCGGCTGGTCCAGCAGGGTGTCCAGCTGGGCGCACACGGCGTCGAACGCCTCGGCGAAGACGGGGTGGGCGTCGTACAGCTCCCGTCCCATGCCCTGGCGCTGCGCGCCCTGGCCGGTGAACAGGAAGGCCGTTTTGCCCTCACCGGCGACGCCCCGGGCCACGCCGGCCGGGGAACCGCCCTCGGCCAGCGCCGCCAGACGCTCCAGGAGCTCCTCCCGGTCCGCGCCGACGAGCACCGCGCGGTGCTCCAGCCCGGCCCGGGTGGCCGCCAGCGAGAAGCCCACGTCCAGCGGGCGCGGGTGCCGCTCCCGCAGGTGTTCGGCGAGCCGCCCGGCCTGGTCCCGCAGGCCGTCCTCGGAACGGGCCGAGATCACCCAGGGCACCACCGGGGCGGCTTCCCCGGCGTGCGCGGCGTCCGCCGTGGGCTCCTGCCCCGCGGTCCCGGTCTCCTCGGGTGCCTGTTCGAGGATGATGTGCGCGTTGGTGCCGCTGATGCCGAAGGCCGATACGCCGGCCCGGCGCGGGCGGCCGGTCTCCGGCCACGCGCGGTTCCCGGTCAGCAGCTCCACCCGGCCCGCGGACCAGTCCACCTCGGGGGTGGGCGCGTCCACGTGCAGGGTCTTGGGCAGTACGCCGTGCTCCAGCGCCAGCACCGACTTGATCACGCCCGCCACGCCCGCGGCGTACTGGGTGTGGCCGATGTTCGACTTGACGGAGCCCAGCAGCAGCGGCCGGTCCGCGGGGCGGTCCTGGCCGTAGGTGGCCAGCAGGGCCTGGGCCTCGATCGGGTCACCGAGGGCCGTGCCGGTGCCGTGCGCCTCCAGCATGTCGACGTCCGCCGTGTCCAGCCCGGCGGAGCTCAGCGCCTGGCGGATCACCCGCTGCTGCGAGGGGCCGTTGGGGGCGGTCAGGCCGTTGGAGGCGCCGTCGGAGTTGACGGCGGACCCGCGCAGTACGGCCAGCACCGGACGGCCGTCGCGCACGGCGTCCGAGAGGCGCTGGACGGCCAGCATGCCGACGCCCTCGCCCCAGCCGGTACCGTCCGCGGCGGCCGCGAACGCCTTGGCCCGGCCGTCACCGGCGAGACCGCCCTGCCGGGAGAACTCCACGAAGGCGCCGGGCGTGGCCATCACGGTCACGCCGCCCGCGAGGGCGAGGTCGCACTCGCCGTTGCGCAGGGCCTGGGCGGCCAGGTGCAGGGTCACCAGCGAGGAGGAGCAGGCGGTGTCCACCGTCACGGCCGGCCCTTCCAGGCCGAGCGCGTAGGAGACCCGGCCGGACATCACACTGCCCGAGGCACCGGTGAGGGCGTAGCCGCCCGCAGCCTCCGTCGAGCTCATCAGTACGGTCGTGTACTCCTGCGGGGTGCCACCGACGAACACACCGGTACGGCTGCCGCGCAGCGCGGACGGGTCGTACCCGGCGCGCTCCAGCGTCTCCCAGGAGATCTCCAGCAGCAGGCGCTGCTGCGGGTCCATCGACAGGGCCTCGCGGGGCGAGATGTCGAAGAACGCCGCGTCGAAGTCGGCGGCCTCGGCCAGGAAGGCACCCTGGCGCGCCGAACCCGACTCCGAGATGAACTCGTTCATGGCCAGACCCTGCCAGCCGCGGTCGGCCGGGAAGTCGGTCATCGCGTCGCGGTTCTCCGCGAGGAGCCGCCACAGGTCCTCCGGACCGCGCACCCCGCCGGGGAACCGGCAGGCCATGCCCACGATCACGATCGGGTCGTCGTCCGGCACCCGCGCGGCCGGCGGGGCAGCGGCGGCGGCGCTGCCGTCGAAGAGCTGCTCGTGCAGGTGGTGGGCGATGCGCTGCGGGGTGGGGTAGTCGAAGACGATGGTGGCGGGGAAGCGCAGCCCGGTGGCCGCGTTGAGCCGGTTGCGCAGCTCCATGGCGGTCAGCGAGTCGAAGCCGAGGTCCCGGAAGGGCCGGTGCGCGGTGATCTCGTCCGTCGTCTGATGGGTCAGTACCGCCGCCGCCTCGGTGCGCACCAGCTCCAGCAGACGGTCGTGCTGTTCCGGCACGGTGAGACCCACGAGGGCCTCGCGCAGCGCAGAGCCGGAGGACTCGTCCTCGGAGGGGACGACGGCGTCCTCGCTCAGGACGCGGGCGACTTCGGGGATGTCCTCGATGAGGGGGCGCCGGCGGGCCATGGTGTAGCCCGGGGTGAAGCGTTCCCAGTCCATGTCGGTGACGGTCAGCGTGGTCTCGTCCTGCTCGATGGCCTGCCGCAGGGCCTCGACGGCCAGAGCCGGTTCCATCTGGCCGACACCGCGCCGGGACAGCTGCTCGGCGGTACCGTCCGCCGCCATGCCGGTGGCCTTCCAGCCGCCCCAGGAGACGGAGGTCGCAGTGAGGCCGCGAGCCCGGCGCTCGGAGGCGAGGCCGTCCAGGTAGGCGTTGGCGGCGGCGTACGCGCCGGTCCCCGCGCTGCCCCAGACGGCGGCACCGGAGGAGAAGAGGACGAACGCGTCGAGGGGCAGGTCCGCGGTCAGGGCGTCGAGGTGACGCGCGCCCTGCACCTTGGCGGAGAAGATGCCGTCGAGGTGCTCGGGGGTGGCCTGGACGAGTTCGGCGTAGCCGGATATGCCGGCGGTGTGGAAGACGGCGGTGAGGGGGTGTTCCGCCGGAATCGCCTCGATGACCGTGGCGAGCGCCTGCCGGTCGGTCACATCACAGGCCACGACGGACACCTCGGTGCCCAGGCCACGAAGCTCCTCGACCAACTCGCTCACGCCATCGGCCTCTTCGCCGCGACGGCTCAGCAGCAGGAGGTGTTCGGCGCCGTCCTTCGCGAGCCAACGCGCCAGGTGGGCACCGATCCCGCCCGTGCCACCCGTGACCAGGACAGTGCCGCGCGGATTCCACTCCCGGACCGGAACCGGGCTACCACCCAGGGGCGCACGGACCAGACGACGGGCATACGCACCCGACGACCGCACCGCGACCTGATCCTCACCCTCACCCGCCGCAAGAACACCGGTGAAGCCGGCGGCAACCCGCTCGTCCCACGCCTCAGGGACATCGACCAGACCGCCCCACGTGCCGGGCTGCTCCAGACCGGCCACCTGGCCGAGCGCCCACAGCTGCGCCTGCACGGGCCGGACCGGATCAGCGGCGCCCACGGTGGCGGCGCCCCGGGTCAGGGCCCAGAGCCGACCCGACACGGCAGCATCGGCCAGACCCTGGAGCAGGACCAGCGTCGCCGCCAGAGCAGACTCCTCGTTCCAGCCGAGCAGGGAAACCACACCCGCCGCATCCGGAGTCTCCGCGAGCCGTGCGGCCAACGCCGCACGCTCCACATCCGCCCCGGCCTCCAGCACCACGACCTCGGCCCCGGCCGCCGCGAGAGCGGCCCGGACCTCCTCCACCGGTGCCCCGGCACCCGGCGTGACCAGCAGCCACGTCCCGTCCAGACGGCCGGACGCCGGAACACTCACCGAACGCCACACCGTCCGGTAACGCCACGAATCCAGAACCGAACGCTCCCGACGGCCCTTGCGCCACGCCGACAACGCCGGAACCACCGGCTCCCACGCCCCGACCGCACCACCGTCCACCAACTCCGCCACACCAGCCGCGTCCGCGCGCTCCACCGCACCCCAGAACGCGGCATCGACCGGGTCGACCGCGGCTTCGGCGACTGGTGCCACGACGTCCGCGATCCAGTACCGCTGGTGCTGGAAGGCGTAGGTCGGCAGGTCGACGCGCCGCGCCCCGGACCCGGCGAACAGCTGCTTCCAGTCGACCGGGGCCCCGGCCACATAAGCCTCGGCCAGCGAGGTCAGGAAGCGCTCCGCGCCGCCCTCCTCACGACGCAGCGACCCGATGGCCGCGCCGGCGCCCAGAACACTTTCCTGCGTCTCCTGGATCGCCATGGTGAGCACCGGATGCGGGCTCGACTCGACGAAGATCCCGTACTCCTGTTCGGCCAGCAGGCGGGTGACCGGCTCGAACTGCACCCGCTCGCGCAGGTTCCGCACCCAGTACCCGGCATCCAGACCGGCGGTGTCCATCCTCTCGCCCGACACCGTCGAATAGAACGCGACGGACGAGGACTGCGGACGGATGTCCGCCAGCTCCCTCAGAAGGTCCTCGTTCAGAACATCCACCTGCGCGGAGTGCGAGGCGTAATCCACCGCGATACGACGCGCCCGCACACCCTCCACCTCACAGGAGGCCAGCAGCTCATCCAGCGC
>NZ_JBEYVX010000144.1:0-8763 GCF_040644195.1 Streptomyces sp. NPDC047014
TTCCGCGGCACCCCGCCGCGGAACCGGCCCGGCTCCGGGTCAGCCGACCCCGAGCCAGCCCTCGATGGGGTGGAGGGCGAAGAAGACCAGGAAGATCCCGGTCAGCGCCCACATGAAGCCGCCGACCTCGCGGGCCTTGCCCTGGGCGATCTTGATGGCGACGTACGAGATCACGCCCGCGGCGACACCGGCGGTGATCGAGTAGGTGAACGGCATGATCACGACGGTCAGGAAGACCGGGATCGCGGTCGAGCTGTCCGCCCAGTCCACGTGGCGGGCGTTCTGCATCATCATCGCGCCGATGACGACCAGGGCCGCGGAGGCGACCTCACCCGGGACGATCTGCGTGATCGGGGTGAAGAAGAGGCAGGCGGCGAAGAACAGGCCGGTGACCACGGAGGCCAGACCGGTCCGGGCGCCCTCGCCGACGCCGGTGGCGGACTCGACGAAGACGGTCTGGCCGGAGCCGCCCGCGACGCCGCCGATGGCACCGCCGGCGCCGTCGATGAACAGCGCCTTGGACAGGCCCGGCATGCGGCCCTTGTCGTCCGCGAGCTTGGCCTCGGTGCCGACGCCGATGATGGTGGCCATCGCGTCGAAGAAGCCGGCCAGCACCAGGGTGAAGACGATCATGCCGACCGTCATGTAGCCGACGTCGCCCCAGCCGCCGAAGGAGACGTCACCGAAGAGCGAGAAGTCCGGCATCGAGACCGCGGAGCCGTCCAGCTCCGGCGGGCCGTTCTTCCACGCCTTGGGGTCGATGTCCACGAGGGCGTTCAGGATGGCCGCGAGGACGGTGCCGCCCACGATGCCGATCAGGATCGCGCCGCGCACCTTGCGGGCCTGGAGCATGAAGATGGTGATCAGGGTGATCGCGAAGAGCAGCACGGGCCAGCCGGACAGCTCGCCGGTCGCGCCGAGCTGGACGGGCGGCGCGAACTCGCCGCCGTTGCCGACGAAGCCCGCCTTCACGAAGCCGATCAGGGCGACGAAGAGGCCGATGCCCATGGTGATGGCGTGCTTGAGCGCGAGGGGTATCGCGTTCATGATCATCTCGCGGAGGCCGGTGACGACCAGGAGACAGATCACCACGCCGTAGAGCACGCACATGCCCATGGCCTGCGGCCAGGTCATCTGCGGGGCCACCTGCGAGGCGAGCACACCGGAGACGGAGAGTCCGGCGGCCAGCGCCAGCGGGACCTTGCCGACGAAGCCCATGAGGAGCGTCGTCACGGCCGCGGCGAAGGCCGTGGCGGTGATGATCGCCGAACCGCTCATGGTGGTTCCGGCGACGTCCTTGCCCGAGAGCAGCAGGGGGTTGAGCAGGAGGATGTACGCCATGGCCATGAAGGTCGTGATACCGCCACGGACCTCGTTGCCGACGTTGGATCCTCTGTGGGTGATGTGGAAATACCGGTCGAGCCAGGACGTGGCGGGGGGCTTCGGAGCGCCGTCGCCGGACTCTTCCTCGCCGGTCCTGGACTCCACAGACGACTGGGTCATGGTGCCTAACTCCCAAGGTTCAAAGGGGCACCCGCTTGGGGATTGGAGATGCGGGATTTGGGATGGTGCGTTTGGCTGCACGACCCGGGGTGACGGCCCGAGGCGACGCGAAGGTGCACTGCGTGTACTGCGGGTAGTGCGGGGGTGACCGCTGGTACTACGTGGGGGTGTCGCAGGGGTACTGCCGCTGAAACGACCGCGAGCGGTGCGGTGCTTCGCCGGTACTCCGGACGGTGCGCTGTGAAGTGTGACGTTCCCGAGCGCACCGCCCGGAGAGTCCGAGGGGTCCGGGGGCCGCGCGGGCCCCCGGACCGGTCCGTCCTAGAGGGTCCCGGTGAGGGCTTCCGGACGGATCGGGGTCTTGTTGAGTTCCAGACCGGTCGCCTGCCGGATCGCCGCGAGGACGGCCGGGGTGGACGACAGGGTGGGGGCCTCGCCCAGACCGCGAAGGCCGTACGGCGCGTTCGGGTCGGCGAGCTCCAGGACGTCGACCGGGATGGTCGGGGTGTCGAGGATGGTCGGGATCAGGTAGTCCGTGAAGGAGGGGTTGCGCACCTTCGCGGTCTTCGGGTCCACGATGATCTCCTCCATGACCGCCACGCCGAGGCCCTGGGTGGTACCACCCTGGATCTGGCCGACCACGGAGAGCATGTTGAGGGCCTTGCCCACGTCCTGGGCGGTCGCCAGCTCGACGACCTTGACCAGGCCGAGCTCGGTGTCCACCTCGACCACCGCGCGGTGCGCGGCGAAGGTGTACTGGACGTGGCCGTCGCCCTGGCCGGTCCTGAGGTCGAAGGCGACCGTCGGCCGGTGGCGGAACTCCAGCTCCAGGTCGATGGCCTCGTCCTCCAGGATGTCGGCGATGTCCGCGAGGACCTCGCCGCCGTCGGTGACGACCTTGCCGCCCTCCAGGAGCAGTTCCGCGTGGGCCCACGCCGGGTGGTAGGAGCCGTTCTTGCGCCGGCCCCTCTCCAGCAGCGCCTCGCGGACGTGCTCGCAGGTGTTCTTCACGGCGCCGCCGGTCATGTACGTCTGCCGGGAGGCGGAGGTGGAACCGGCCGAGCCGACCTGGGTGTCGGCGGGGTGGATGGTCACCTGCGTGACACCCAGCTCGGTACGGGCGATCTGCGCGTGGACGGTGACACCGCCCTGGCCGACCTCCGCCATGGCCGTGTGGACCATCGCGACGGGCTCGCCGTTGATGACCTCCAGCCGCACGCGGGCGGTGGAGTAGTCGTCGAAGCCCTCGGAGAAGCCGACGTTCTTGATGCCGACCGCGTAGCCGACGCCGCGGACGACGCCCTCGCCGTGCGTGGTGTTCGACAGGCCGCCCGGCAGCGCGCGGACGTCCGCGCCCTCGCCGGCGCTCTCCCACTGGCGCTCCGGCGGGAGCGGGCGGGCCTTGACCCGGCGCAGCAGCTCGGCGACGGGGGCCGGGGAGTCCACGACCTGGCCGGTGGGCATGATCGTGCCCATCTCCATGGCGTTGAGCTGGCGGAACTCCACCGGGTCCATGCCCAGCTTCGCCGCGAGCTTGTCCATCTGGGCCTCGTAGGCGAAGCACGCCTGGACCGCGCCGAAGCCGCGCATGGCGCCGCAGGGCGGGTTGTTCGTGTAGAGCGCGATCGCCTCGATGTCCACGTCGTCGATGACGTACGGGCCGACGGAGAGCGAGGAGGCGTTGCCGACGACGGCCGGGGAGGCCGAGGCGTAGGCGCCGCCGTCGAGCACGATCCGGCACTTCATGTGCGTGATCTTGCCGTCCTTGGTGGCGCCGTGCTCGTACCAGAGCTTCGCCGGGTGGCGGTGCACGTGGCCGAAGAAGGACTCGAACCGGTTGTAGACGATCTTGACCGGCTTGTTCGTGGCGAGGGCCAGCAGGCAGGCGTGGATCTGCATCGAGATGTCCTCGCGGCCGCCGAAGGCACCGCCGACGCCCGAGAGCGTCATCCGGACCTTCTCCGGCGGCAGGCCCAGGACCGGGGCGATCTGCTGGAGGTCCGAGTGCAGCCACTGGGTGGCCACGTACAGGTCGACGCCGCCGTCCTCGGAGGGTACGGCGAGGCCGGACTCCGGGCCGAGGAACGCCTGGTCCTGCATGCCGAAGGTGTACTCGCCCTCGACGATGACGTCGGCGCGCTTGCGGGCCTCCGCCACGTCGCCGCGGATGATCGGCTGGCGGTGCACGATGTTCGGGTGCGGGACATGGCCGGAGTGGTGGTCGTCGCGGCCCTCGTGGATCAGCGGCGCGTCCGCGGCCAGGGCCGACGCCTCGTCCGTGACGAGGGGCAGCTCCCGGTAGTCGATCTTGATCTTGGCGGCGGCCCGGCGGGCGGTCTCCGGGTGGTCGGCGGCCACCAGGGCCACCGGCTCGCCGTGGTGGCGCACCCGGCCGTGGGCCAGGACCGGGGTGTCCTGGATCTCCAGGCCGTAGTTCTTCATCTCGGCCGGCAGGTCGTCGTACGTCAGCACCGAGTAGACGCCCGGCATGGCCAGGGCCTCGGAGATGTCGATCGAGGCGATCTCGGCGTGCGCGACGGTGCTGCGCAGGGTCTGGCCCCACAGCATGTCCTCGTGCCACATGTCCGAGGAGTACGCGAACTCGCCGGTGACCTTGAGGGTGCCGTCCGGGCGGAGCGTGGACTCGCCGATGCCGCCCTTGGTGTGCTTCTGGGTGACCTTCGTCGGCGTACCGACGGTGCGGGTGTTCTGGGCCATGGTCAGACCGCCTCTCCCTGCCGGGCGGCCGCCAGGCGGACCGCGTCGAGGATCTTCTCGTAGCCCGTGCAGCGGCACAGGTTGCCGGAAAGGGCCTCACGGATGTCCTGGTCGGACGGGTCGGCGTTGCGCTCCAGGAGCGCGTCGGCCTGCACCAGCAGACCCGGGGTGCAGAAACCGCACTGCACGGCGCCGGCGTCGATGAACGCCTGCTGGATCCCGGACAGCTCCACGCCCTCACCGGTCTGGGAGTCACCGGGCTTGGCCGACCAGCGCTTCGCCTCGTCGGTGGACACGCCCTGGGCGCCGCAGCCGCCGCCGGTGCCGCAGGCACCGCCGTGGCCGTGCGCCTCGCGCTGCTTGGCGAAGTCCGCCAGGCCCTCGACGGTCACCACGTCCCGGCCCTCGACCTGACCGGCCGCGACCAGGCAGGAACACACCGGTACGCCGTCCAGCCGGACGGTGCAGGAACCGCATTCGCCCTGCTCGCAGGCGTTCTTGGAGCCGGGCAGGCCCATCCGCTCACGCAGCACGTAGAGAAGGGACTCGCCCTCCCACACGTCGTCGGCTTCCTGCTGACGACCGTTGACAGTGAAATTGACGCGCATGGTTACGCAGCCCCTTCGAGCGGGCGGCCGTTGGTGCCGCGGTACTGCTCCCACGTCCAGACCAGCTGGCGGCGAGCGAGGATGCCGACCGCGTGACGGCGGTACTTCGCCGTGCCGCGGACGTCGTCGATCGGGTTGCAGGCACCGGAGGCGAGCTCTCCGAACTGCTTGGCGATCGACGGGGTGATGACCTTGCCGCTGTCCCAGAAGCCGCCCTCGTCGAGCGCGGCGTTCAGGAACTCCTCGGCGGCCTTGGCCCGGATCGGGGTCGGCGCGGCCGAGGCGATGCCCGTGCGGACGGTGCGGGTGTCGGCGTGCAGCGCCAGGCCGAAACCGCAGACCGCGATGACCATCGCGTTGCGGGTGCCGACCTTGGAGTACTGCTGCGGACCCGTGGCGTTCTTGATGCGGACCGTCTTGATCAGCTCGTCGGGGGCGAGCGCGTTGCGCTTCACACCCGTGTAGAACGCGTCGATCGGGATCAGCCGCGCACCCCGCACGGACTCGACCTCGACATGGCAGTCGGCCGCCAGCAGGGCGGGGTGGGAGTCACCGGCGGGCGAGGCGCAGCCGAGGTTGCCGCCGACACCGCCGCGGTTGCGGATCTGCGGGGACGCGACCGTGTGCGAGGCCAGCGCGAGACCGGGCAGGGTGGCGCGCAGGTTCTCCATGATCTGGGTGTACGGGACGGAGGCGCCCAGCGTGGTGACCTCCTCGCCTACCTCCCACTCCCGCAGCAGCCCGATGCGGTTGAGGTCGAGGAGGTACTCCGGACGGCGGTGGTCGAAGTTGATCTCGACCATGATGTCGGTGCCACCCGCAATCGGCACAGCTGTGGGGTACTCGGCCTTAGCGGCGAGCGCCTCCTCCCAGCTGGCGGGGCGAAGGAAGTCCATGCTCGGCTCTCTTCTTCTTCATCGTGTCGTTCACTTCAAGCCAGGAGGCCCAGGGGCCCTCGACTGGTCGTTCACGTGCTGTTAACGCGGTGTGGAGCCAGTACACAAGCCGCGCGTCCCCCGGGTGCAGTCACTGAAACCATGAAGCAGTTGGCTGACGGGCTCCCTCGTCTTGTAGATTCGTATGAAAGGCAGGATGCGACGACCTGCCCGATTTCCAACGGCAACATCGAGACAGATCGGCGGCGACATCATGCGGCTGCGCGCACTGCTGGAAACCGAGGCGCTGGGGCTGCGGCTGCTCGGCGGCGAGGAGGAACTCGACCGCACGGTCCGCGGGGTCATGACCACCGACCTGCGTGATCCCAGCCGATACCTGTCGGGCGGCGAACTGGTCCTCACGGGCCTGGCCTGGCGGCGGGATTCAGCCGACTCCGAGCCATTCGTACGAATCCTCGCCGCGGCCGGCGTCGCCGGGCTCGCGGCGGGCGAGGCCGAGCTGGGCGACATCCCCGACGATCTCGTCTCGGCCTGTGTGCGCAACCGCCTGCCGCTGTTCGTCGTGAACGAGGACGTTGCATTCGCCACCATCACGGAGTACGTCGTCCGGCAGGTCTCGGGCGAGCGCGCCGGGGACCTGGCCGCCGTCGTCGACCGCCACCGCCGGCTGATGACCTCGGGCCCGGCGGGCGGCGGCCCCGATGTGGTGCTGGATCTGCTCACCACCGACCTCGACCTCCGGGCCTGGGTGCTGTCCCCCACCGGCCGGCAGATCGCCGGAGCGGGCGAACCGCTGGCGCCGGGCATCTGCGCGGCCCTGGCCGGCGAGCACCTGGCGGCGGTCCGTACGGGCCGCAGAGGACCGCACCGGATCTCCCTCCAGGGTATTGCCTACTCGCTCTTCCCGATCAGGGGCCACGGCCGCGCGGGCGCCGGCCAGGCCGCGCGCGACGTGCGCGAGACGGTGCTCTCGGACTGGCTGCTCGCCGTCGAGGCGGACGCCGGGGACTGGCCCGCGGAACGCCTGGACCTGCTCCAGGGCGTCACCCAGCTGATCGCCGTGGAGCGCGACCGGCGGGACGCGGCCCGCACCGTGCGCCGCCGCCTCGCGCAGGAGGTCCTGGAGCTGGTCCAGACGGGCGCCGCGCCCGCCGAGATCGCCGCCCGCCTGCGGGTGGCGGCCCCGGTGCTGCTGCCGGGGCTCGGCGCGGCCCCGCACTGGCAGGTCGTCGTCGCGCGGGTGGACTGGGACGGCGGGGACATCCCCGGCGGCCCGGTGGCCCAGTCGCTGCTGGAGGAGATCCTCGTCGACCCGTCGGTCTCGGGGCCGGAGCCCTCGGACCGGATCGCGGTGGCCCACGCGGGCGACGAGGCCATCGCGCTCGTCCCGCTGCCCTCGCTCCCGGGGGACGCCGGGGAGGACAAGGGCCCGGACTCGGCCCTGCACGCCGACGAGCTGCTGGCCGTCGTACGGGACCCCCTCGCGGCGGGCCTCGCCGACGACGGGCGGCTCACCCTCGGCGTCAGCGCGGCCGTGCACTCCGCGGAGGGGCTGCGCGGGGCGCTGGAGGAGGCCCGGCACGCCCGCCGGGTCGCCGCGGCCCGCCCCGGGCGGGTCTGCGCCGCCGGGCACCACGAGCTGGCCTCGCACGTCCTGCTGCTGCCCTTCGTCCCCGACGACGTGCGGCGCGCCTTCACCGCCCGGCTGCTGGACCCGCTGCGGGACTACGACCGGCGCCACCGCGCGGAGCTGATCCCGACGCTGGAGGCGTTCCTGGACTGCGACGGCTCCTGGACCCGCTGCGCGACCCGGCTGCACCTGCACGTCAACACGCTGCGCTACCGGGTCGGGCGAATCGAGCAGTTGACGGGGCGTGACCTCTCCCGGCTGGAGGACAAGCTCGACTTCTTCCTCGCACTGCGCATGAGCTGAGGAGATCCCTTTTCAGCGCGGCCGGGGGGTGGCGGGCGGCGGCTGATGATCCGTCCGGACTTTGTGAAAGAGTTCACCCGACCCCTTGGCCGGAGCCGCCGATCCGTGCTCTCATTTCGCCCCAGGGCTCATCCATGTGCTGCTTGGTTGCTTCGGGGAGGGCGATGTGGCGGACACCGCCATGGCGGGTGCCGGATCCATCGGGGGAGACGACCCCCTCCAGCGGGCCATATGGCGGCTGCGCTCGCGGGGGTGCTGGACCGACGCGGCGGCGCTGCTGACGCCGCACGTCGGCAAGGCGGGCCAGGCCGCGGCCGCCGTGCAGCGGACGGCGCTGCTGGTCGAACGGTGCCTGTTCACGGGCCAGGGCTGGAGCGAGGCGGAGGACGCGCTGCGGGTCGCGGAGGCGGTGGCGCAGGACGACGACGAGCGGGGCGCGGCCGCGTGCGAGCGGGGGCAGCTGGCGTACGCGGCGACCGTGCTCGGGGTACGGGACCGGGCAGACGAGGCGCGCTCCGCGCTGGGCCGGGCCGCGGCCCTGCTCTCCCCGGGCTCCCGGACCCGCCCGCTGCTGGACTTCCGCCGCGGGCTGGTCGCGGAGCACCTGGCGGACGCCCCGCAGTCGGCACGGCCGGCGTACCACCGGGCGCACGCGGGGGCGGAGGCGCACGGGGACACCCTGCTGCTGTCCTTCACCTGGCGGCACCTGGCCGCGCTGGCGCTGCGGGACGGGGAGGTGGCCGAGGCCCGCAAGGGCTTCGCGGAGTCCCTGCGGATCCGGGAGGACCTGGGCTTCCTGATCGGCACGGCCCCGGCCCTGGCGGCCCTGGCCGAAGCCGAGCCCGAACCGGAGGCCACCCGCCTCCGCGCGGAGGCCCGCCGCCTCTTCCACCTCCTGGGAGGCATCCCCACCTGGCTGGCAGACCAACTCCACGCCACCGCGACCCCGTCGCCTGCGGCGTAGCGGGGCCGCCTGCGGCGAAGCTGGGCCATCTGCGGGGCGTGTCAACCCGCCTGCGGGCGCCCCTGGTCCGCGCCTGCGCGCACAAACACGGCGCTCCGCGCCCGCGCCTCAAACGCCGGCGAGGCTGGACAATCCAGCCTC
>NZ_JBEYVX010000145.1:0-8691 GCF_040644195.1 Streptomyces sp. NPDC047014
CCCGCGTCCCCCGCCTCGGCCGCGGCGAGGGCGGCGGCGGCCGCGGCCACGTCCTCCCCGGCCTCGTCGGCGTCGACGTGCACGGCGGCGGCCACGCTCAGCCGCACGGCGTGGCCCAGCGAGACCCGCCCGAGCGCGGCCTCGTCCTCACCGGGCGCGCCGGCCACGGCCTTGTCGTCCACGTCCACGGCGACGACCACGCGGCGGCGGGGCGCGGCGGTGTCCTCGGCGAGCAGGCGCAGGGAGGCGGCGGCGGCCCGGCCCAGGGCCGCGTACTCCAGCTCCTCCAGGTCGTCCGACACGTACCACTCGCGCAGCCCGGGGGTGACGGCGTACGCCCGCAGCGGGGCGGGTCCCAGCTCACCCGCCGTGTGCACCTCGGCGAGCGCGGGGAGGGTCAGGGGGACGTACACACGCATGGCCGGCTGCTTTCGGTCGTCGGGAACCCACCCAGGATACGGCGCGCGGCGAACCGGCAGGGTGACGACCGCCGTACCCGATCGGGCCGCCGGGCCGCGTCCGCCGGCCGTCCACCCCCGTACGCGGGGCCGGTCCGGCGGGGGCCGGGGGCGGCGGGCCGCCGACCCGGATAGGTGAACCGAGGGCGCGCGGGGGCCGGCCGTGGCGCCGGTTGCGGAGCGTGTTCGCCCGGCCGTAGAAGATCCCCGACAAGTTACCGCCTGGTACCGCTCCGGGCCGGACCGTTCGGGGGCAGATCGCGATGACCACCACGAAGCGCGCCACGACCGGCGGCGAATCCGCCCGCCGCCGCCCGGCGTCCCGCACCCGCCCGGCGGGCCGCCGCGACTCCCGCCGCCCCTCGGGACGGCATACGGCGCAAGGCCCGCACCACTGGTTCGCGGACCGCCTCCTGGCGGTCGTCAGCGGCCGCCGCCCCGTCCACTCCCTGCTCGGCCACACGGTCGGCCCCGCCTACCAGCAGCTGGCCGACCTGGCCCCGGCAGAGCACCTGCGCGACCGCCTCACCCCGGTGGTCCGCCAGTGCGGCCGCTTCATCCCGGGCCCGGGCGTCATCGAAGCCTTCGCCCGCATCGCCACGGGCGACCGCCTCACGGCGATGGCCTTCCGCCTGGAACAGGGCCCGGACCACCGCTGGCGCTGCGCCGCCATCGAACTCCAGGGCCCCCTACGGTGACCCCCCAAGCCCCGCGACGAGGCCCCCCACCCTGCAACCCTCCCTACGGCCACCAATCCACCCCAGCCGACCACATCCACCCCTGCCGGCCACATCCAGCCCCGCCGGCGTTTGAGGCGCGGGGGCAAGGGGCGGAGCCCCAATCAAGCCCCGCCGGCGATTGAGGCGCGGGGGCCCGGGGGCAGCGCCCCCGCAACGGCGCCGCACCCGGCAAACACAAACGGCCGGGGCCGAACACCCAAAGGTGCCCGACCCCGGCCGCCCGACAACAAGCCCCGCAAGGCAAGGGCAAGGGCCAGGCCAAGAACAGCGGCTACTTCTTCCGCCGCCGCCCCCCCGCGGCCTTCTGCGCCTTACGGCGCTCGGCCCGAGTCATCCCGTCCCCGGCCTCACTGTCGAAGTCACCCTCGACCACCCCGCCCTCCCCATCAACCGTAGGAGCCGAGAAGTGCAGCCGGTCCGGCCGCTGCGGAGCGTCCAGCCCCTTCGCCCGGATCTCCGGCCGCGCGGCCGGCACCGGCTCCTTCGTCAGGGACGGCGCCGCGTCCTGCACCGGGACCTCCTCGACCTGCTGCTCGACCTGGACCTCCAGGTTGAACAGGTAGCCGACGGACTCCTCCTTGATGCCGTCCTGCATGGCGTTGAACATGTCGAAGCCCTCGCGCTGGTACTCGACCAGCGGGTCCTTCTGCGCCATCGCCCGCAGGCCGATGCCCTCCTGCAGGTAGTCCATCTCGTACAGGTGCTCGCGCCACTTGCGGTCCAGCACCGACAGCACCACGCGCCGCTCCAGCTCCCGCATGATGTCGGAGCCGAGCGCCTTCTCGCGGGCCTCGTACTGCTCGTGGATGTCGTCCTTCACGGACTCCGCGATGAACTCGGAGGTGATGCCCGCGCGGTCGCCCGCCGCGTCCTCCAGCTCCTCGATGGTGACCTTCACCGGGTAGAGCTGCCGGAACGCGTTCCACAGCCGCTCCAGGTCCCACTCCTCCGCGAAGCCCTCGACCGTCTCGGCCGCGATGTACGCGTCGATGGTGTCGTCCATCATGAAGCGGACCTGCTCCTGGAGGTCCTCGCCCTCCAGGACCCGGCGGCGCTCCCGGTAGATGACCTCGCGCTGGCTGTTGAGGACCTCGTCGTACTTGAGGACGTTCTTGCGCGTCTCGAAGTTCTGGGTCTCGACCTGCGACTGGGCCGACGCGATCGCGCGCGTCACCATCTTGTTCTCGATCGGCACATCGTCCGGCACGTTCGCCATCGCCATGACCCGCTCGACCATCTGCGCCTTGAACAGACGCATCAGGTCGTCGCCCAGCGACAGGTAGAAGCGGGACTCGCCCGGGTCGCCCTGACGGCCGGAGCGGCCGCGCAGCTGGTTGTCGATACGACGGGACTCGTGGCGCTCGGTGCCCAGCACGTACAGGCCGCCGAGGTCCTTGACGTCCTCGAACTCCGCCTTCACGGCGGCCTCGGCCCGGGTCAGCGCCGCGGGGAGGGCGTGCGCCCACTCCTCGATGTGCTCCTCCGGGTCCAGGCCCTGCTGGCGCAGCTCCGCCTCGGCCAGGTCGTCCGGGTTGCCGCCGAGCTTGATGTCCGTACCGCGGCCGGCCATGTTCGTGGCGACGGTGACGGCGCCGCGGCGCCCGGCCTGGGCGACGATCACGGCCTCGCGCTCGTGCTGCTTGGCGTTCAGCACCTCGTGCGGGATCCCGCGCTTGGACAGCTGCTGGGAGAGGTACTCGGACTTCTCGACCGACGTCGTACCGACGAGGATCGGCTGGCCCTTCTCGTGCTTCTCCGCGATGTCGTCGACGACGGCGGCGAACTTGGCGACCTCGGTGCGGTAGATCAGGTCGGCCTGGTCCACGCGCTGCATCGGCCGGTTCGTCGGGATCGGGACGACGCCGAGCTTGTAGATCTGGTGGAACTCGGCGGCCTCGGTCATGGCCGTACCGGTCATGCCGGACAGCTTCGAGTAGAGGCGGAAGAAGTTCTGGAGGGTGATCGTGGCGAGGGTCTGGTTCTCGTCCTTGATGTCCACCCCCTCCTTCGCCTCGATCGCCTGGTGCATGCCCTCGTTGTAGCGGCGGCCGGCGAGGATACGGCCGGTGTGCTCGTCGACGATCATGACCTCGCCGTCGATGACGACGTAGTCCTTGTCCTTCTTGAACAGTTCCTTCGCCTTGATGGCGTTGTTCAGGTAGCCGACGAGCGGGGTGTTCACCGACTCGTAGAGGTTCTCGATGCCGAGCCAGTCCTCGACCTTGGCGACACCGGCCTCGTGGATGCCGACCGTGCGCTTCTTCTCGTCGACCTCGTAGTCGCCGGTCTCCTCGATGCCCTTGAGCGGCTGGCCGGCCTCGCCCTTGGTCAGGCGGGTGACGAGCTTGGCGAAGTCCGCGTACCACTTCGTGGCCTGGTCCGCCGGACCGGAGATGATCAGCGGGGTGCGGGCCTCGTCGACGAGGATGGAGTCGACCTCGTCGACCACGGCGAAGTTGTGGCCGCGCTGCACCAGCTCGTCCTGCGACCACGCCATGTTGTCGCGCAGGTAGTCGAAGCCGAACTCGTTGTTCGTGCCGTAGGTGATGTCGCAGCTGTACTGGTCGCGGCGCTGGGCCGGCGACATGTTCGCCAGGATGCAGCCGACCTCCAGGCCGAGGAACTTGTGCACCCGGCCCATCAGCTCGGAGTCGCGCTCGGCCAGGTAGTCGTTCACCGTGATCAGGTGGACGCCCTTGCCGGACAGCGCGTTCAGGTAGGCGGGGAGCGTGCCGACGAGGGTCTTGCCCTCACCGGTCTTCATCTCGGCCACGTAGCCGAGGTGCAGCGCGGCACCGCCCATGATCTGGACGTCGTAGTGCCGCTGGCCGAGGACGCGCTTGGCGGCCTCGCGGACGGTGGCGAACGCCTCGGGCAGCAGGTCGTCCAGGCTCTCACCGTCCTGGTAGCGCTGCTTGTACTCGTCAGTGAGCGCCCGCAACTCGGCGTCGGAGAGGTTGACGAAGTCCTCTTCGATGGAGTTGACCTGGTCCGCGATGCGGTGCAGTTTGCGCAGGATCTTGCCTTCGCCTGCACGCATGAGCTTGTTGAAGACGGACACCGAGGTTTGTCTCCTTGCCGGTCGGGCCTGGGCACTGTACGTACACGGGCACGGCAGGTGGGCCCCACCGCAACGGCCATCGTAAGCGAGGACGCGGCCGCGTCGGGAGGTCCGCCGTCCCCGTGAGGGAACGGTGCCCGGATTGAGAACGTACGGGGGACGCCGAAGGTGCCGCACCACCGCGCGGGATTCCCGAAAAGTGTTCGCCCCCGGAAGCGCGGCGGCAGCAGAATCCGCTCATGGAGCCCACCACCCTCACCACGGACCGGCTGGTCCTGCGCCCCTTCCGCCCCTCCGACGAGGAGGAGGTGTACGCCGCCGCGCAGGACCCCGACATCCAGCGCTGGACGCAGGTCCCCGCCCCCTACGAGCGCTCCCACGCGCACACCTTCGTGAACGAGATCGTCCCCGCGGGCTGGCGCGAGGACACCGCCTACCCCTTCGCCGTCCGCCTCAGGGATGACAAGGGCGAGCAGGGCGAGGGCCCGCTGGTCGCGGCGATCGGCGTGCACCTGCACACCGCGGAGAGCCAGGAGGTGGGCTACTGGGCGGTGAAGGAGCACCGCGGCAACGGCTACATGACCGAGGCGGTGCTCGCCGTCGCCCACTGGACCTTCACCGCGCTGGGCCTCGTACGCCTCGAATGGCGCGCGGAGGTCGGCAACGCGGGCTCCCGCGCCGTCGCCGAGAAGGCCGGTTTCCAGGTCGAGGGCCTGCTGCGGGCGGGCATCCTCCAGCGCGGGACCGCCCGCGACTGCTGGATCGGCGCCCTCCTCCCCTCCGACCTGGGCCTCACCCCGTCCCTCCCCTACCTCCCGGCGGCCGGCCGCTGACACTGCCGGGGGTCACTGTCAGTGCCACCCCCTAGGCTTCGGCGCATGACCAGCCTGCCGCCGCCGACCGTGTCGCTCTCCGCCGACGAGGCCCGCCGGATCGCCCTGCGCGCGCAGGGCTTCCTCGGGGCCCCCGACCGCCGCGGCGGGGTCCGCGGGGTGCTGCGCCACCTCGGCGCCGTCCAGCTGGACACCATCTCGGTGCTGGCCCGCTCCCACGAGCTGATCCCGTACGCCCGGCTCGGCGCGGTGGGCCGCTCCGCCGTCGAGCGGGCCTACTGGAGCGACCGGCACGCCTTCGAGTACTGGTCGCACGCGGCGTGCATCCTGCCCATCGAGGAATGGCCGCACTTCGCGTTCCGCCGCCGCGCCCGCCGGGCCCGCGGCCACCGCTGGCACGTCCTGCGGGACAAGGAGCGCTCGACGCGCGCCGTCCTGGACCGGCTGCGGGCGGACGGCCCGCTCACCTCCACCGAGCTGGGCGGCGCCAAGAACGGCGGCGAGTGGTTCGAGTGGTCCGAGACCAAGATCGCGGTGGAGTGGCTGCTCGACACCGGCGAGGTGGTGTGCAGCGAGCGCCGCGGCTGGAAGCGGGTCTACGACCTGCCCGAGCGCGCCGTGCCCGACGCCCTCCTCCACGACGACCTGGACGACCGCGAGTGCGTACGCCGCCTGGTCGCCCTCGCCGGCCGCTCCCTCGGGGTGGGCACCCGCGCGGACATCGCGGACTACCACCGGCTCAAGGGCGAGGAGTTCGACGCGGTCGTCGCGGATTCCGGGCTGGTCCCGGTGGAGGTGCGGGGCTGGTCCAAGCCCGCCTGGGCGGATCCCTCGGCCCTCGCGGACGCTCCCCGCGGCCGCCACCGTACGACGCTGCTCTCCCCCTTCGACTCCCTGGTCTGGGACCGCCCCCGCACGGAGCGGATCTTCGGGTTCACGCACCGGCTGGAGGCGTACGTGCCCAAGCCCCGCCGGATACACGGCTACTTCGCGATGCCGCTGCTGGCGGGCGGGCTGCTCCAGGGCCGGGTCGACCCGGCCCGCGAGGGCCGTACCCTCGTGGCCCGGCAGCTCTCCCTGACCACCCCGAAGGCTGCCCCGGCGATGGCCCGCGCCCTGCGGGAGGCGGCGGAGTGGGTCGGCTGCGACGCGGTCCGCGTGGAGCGCGCGCAGGACGCCGCCGAGGCCGCGGCGGTCACGGCCGAACTGGCGGCCCTGGGCTAGGGCCTGGTCCGGAAGGGACGGCCTAGCGGATCTCCAGGATCTTCTCGCGCATCGCGTAGACCACGGCTTCCATCCTGGAGTGCAACTGCAGCTTCTCCAGGATGTTGCGGACGTGGTTCTTCACCGTGTTCTCGGAGATGAACAACTCCTTGGCGATGTCACGGTTGTTCATGCCGGTGGCCACCAGCTTGAGGACCTCCAGCTCGCGGTCCGTCAGCCGCGGCGCCGGCACCAGCCGCCGCTCGTCGGTCCGCTGGATCATCGACTTGAACTCGGTGAGCAGCTTCGACGCCATCGACGGGCTGATCTGCGACTGCCCGTCGGCCACCGCGCGGATCGCCGTGGCCACCTCGTCCGTGGAGATCTCCTTGAGCAGGTAGCCCGTGGCGCCCGCCTTGATCGCGTCGTAGAGGTCGGCCTCCTCGTCGCTGATCGTCAGCATGATGATCTTCGCGGAGGGGGCCACCTCCTTGATCGTGGTGCACGCCTCGATGCCGCCGCGCCGGGGCATCCGCACATCCATCAGCACGATGTCCGGCAGCAGGTCGGCCGCCTTGTCCACCGCCTCCGCGCCGTCACCCGCCTCACCGACGACCTGGATGTCCTCCTCCTGCGCGAGGACGATCTCCAGACCGCGCCGGAACAGCGCGTGGTCGTCGACCACGAGCACCCGGATCGGCTCCCCGGCCGGAGAACCCGCGGGCTCCGCCGACGGGTCCGCCCCGTCGCGGCCGGGGCCGTCCCCGCGCACCGGACCGAAGCTGTCCGCCATCGTTCCTCCCCCTGCATGAGCTGAGCTGGTGAGCCAACCGGACACGCTCCGCAGCCGGTTGACTGCCCGCCATGATTCCATGCCCGAGGCGTCCCGCGGGGGAAGCCGGTGGCGCTCCTGGCGCATACCCGACATGCAAATGCCCCCGCCGGGGCGCCGAAGCGCCCCGCGGGGGCAGCGGATGGACCTGTTCAGCCGCCGAGCGCGCCGCCCGCGCCACCGGGCGGTTCCTCGGAGCTGGAGGCCCCGTCCGGGTTGACGTGGATGACGCCGTAGTCGTACGCGTGACGCCGGTAGACGACGCTGGGCAACTTCGTCTCGGAGTCGACGAACAGATAGAAGTCGTGGCCGACCAGCTCCATCTCGTACAGAGCCTGGTCGAGCGACATCGGCGCGGCCGAGTGGGTCTTCTCGCGGACGATCAGCGGGCCTTCGCCCTGCACCTCGATGGATCCGATCCGGGTGACCGGGACCCCGTCCGTCTTCTCCTCCGTCACCACCTGCCCGCTGCCGTTGAGCGAGGCGACGCCCGGGACCACGTCGGCGACCTCCGCCGCCGGGATCCGGCCGCTGCCGCGGCGGGTGTAGCGCTTGTCGTGCTGCTTGCGCAGCCGGGCCTCCAGCTTGTCCTGAGCGAGGTCGAGCGCCGCGTACGGGTCGGCGGCGGCGGCCTCGGCACGGATCACCGGGCCCCGCGAATGCAGGGTGATCTCCACGCGGTCGGAACGGTCGGCCTGGCGCGGGTTGTGCTCCTTGGACACCTCGACGTCCAAGCTGATCACCTTGGCGTCGAGCTTCTGGATCCGCTCCGGATTCAGCTTCTCGGCCACGTGCTTGCGGAACCGCTCGGGCACCTCGGTCTTGCGGCCCTTGACGACGATGTCCACGCAGAACTCCGTTCCCGGATAGCTCCGCCCGACGGGGCGAAGCGTCTCCCTTTCGCACCAGACTCCGGTGAACGCCGGAGCCTCGGACTTGGCGACTTTCACCTCCTCCTCCCCCATCAGCGAGATCGAAACCCCACCGACTTCGGAGTCGGGAGAACAGCCCCCTGAGTTCCTTACAACCGAACATATCCCTCTATGACGGTTGTCGGCACCCGCTACCGGCATGTACTTCCAGTCAGGTGACTGTTCCCTCGTACTACCTGCAACGATGGGCCTTCCCCTCCAGTTCCGAATCTATTCACGGGATTTTCCCGGGGCCCCGGTGGCAGGCCGCGGTGGCAGTCGCCGGGCCACCGCGGGCGGGCAGGTGAAGGAGTCCGCGGGCGCGGCCACCACCGCCGCCCGCAGCTCCCCTCCACCGGACTCCGCGCTTCCCGCTCCCCTGCCCCGCCCGGGGCCCGGCAATCCCGCCGATCCCGCGAGTCCGGCCGATCCCGTCGATCCCGCCGATCCCGCAAGTCCCGCCGCGCGTACCGCCCGCGCCGCCTCCGCCAGCGTGGCCCCCGTGGTCATCAGGTCGTCCACCAGCACCACACGGGCCCCGGCCGTCACCCGCGCCCCGCCCCGGCGCCCCAGGCGGCGGTCAGTGCGGTCCGGGTGACGCTCTCGCCGTCCCCGGAGCGGAGGCGGAAGTCCGGCAGGATCCCGGCCAGGGC
>NZ_JBEYVX010000146.1:0-8647 GCF_040644195.1 Streptomyces sp. NPDC047014
CAGCGACGACACCGACGGGATGGCCGATCTGGCGGGCCTGGCCGGTTACGGCGGCTACGGGGGCTACGCGGGCCACGGCCCCGCCCCCGTCGGCGCCGGGGCGGGCGGCTCTCGTCTGCCGTAGGGGGTGCCCGTCAGGCGTCCTTGCGGGCCGTCTTGTTGGCCTCCCAGCCCGCCCAGGCGGAGGTGACCATCTCACGGACGTCGTGGCGGGCCTTCCAGCCCAGCTCGGCGTGGATCCGGTCCGCGGAGGCCACGACCTTCGCCGGGTCGCCGGGGCGGCGCGGGCTGATCACCGGCGGGTGGTCGTGCCCGGTGCCGGTGTTCAGCAGCTCGACCATCTCGGCGACGGAGACGCCCTCGCCGCGGCCGATGTTGACCGTCAGGTCCTTGTACTCCCCCGCCGCGGCCCACTCGGCCAGCTTCCGGGCGGCGGCCACGTGGGCCTCGGCCAGGTCCTCGACGTGGATGTAGTCGCGGATGCAGGTGCCGTCCGGGGTCGGGTAGTCGTCACCGAAGATCCGGGCGCCCTGCCCGGCGTCGTAACGCTCGAAGACCATCGGGACCAGGTTGAAGACGCCGGTGTCCGCGAGCTCCGGAGCCGCCGCGCCCGCCACGTTGAAGTAGCGCAGGCAGGCGGTGGCGATGCCGTGCGCCTTGCCGGCCGCGCGGATCAGCCACTCGCCGGCCAGCTTGGTCTCGCCGTAGGGGCTCAGCGGCGCGCAGGGGGTGTCCTCGGTGACCAGGTCCACGTCGGGCATGCCGTAGACGGAGGCGGAGGAGGAGAAGAGGACATTGCGGATGCCCGCGTCGGCCACGGCCTGGAGCAGGACCGTCAGGCCCTGCACGTTCTCGTGGTAGTAGTACAGCGGCTTCTCGACGGACTCACCGACCTGCTTCTTGCCCGCCAGGTGCACCACACCGGTGATCCGGTGCTCGCGGAAGGTCTTCTCCAGGATCAGCCGGTCCAGCACGGAACCGACCACCAGCGGCACGCCCTCCGGGACGCGGTCCTCGTTGCCCGTGGACAGGTCGTCGAGGACGACGACCTTCTCCCCCGCGAGCAGCATCGCGCGGACGACGTGCGCGCCGATGTATCCGGCGCCACCGGTGATCAGAAACGTCATGTGTTATCTCCTTGGTCCTGTCCGGCCCCGGGGTGCGAGGCGCGGCGGTGGATCTGGCCGTCAGCCCGCCGACCGGGCTGCCCGGGCCCGGTGCAGACGGTTGCGTACGAGGTAGAGGGCCCCCTCGGCGCCCGGCGCGAGGCGCAGTGCGAGGGCTCCGGCCCCCGTCCGGTAGGGCTGCGCCAGCAGCACACCGTACCGGCTGCTGGGCAGCGCCCGGCGCCGGAGCAGGCGGCCGCGGGGGCGCAGGGAGGTGAACAGCGAGCTCCCGTCGGCGCACCGCACGCCCACCCCGATGTTCCACGCCTGCATCCGGCGCAGCCCCTGGCGGCGGCCCGTGACGGCCAGGTCCGCGAGCCGGAACGGCAGGACGGCGCTCCATCCGCCGCGCCCGTCGGCGACGAGATCGACCGGCCGGGCGGGGATCGCCTCGCCGCCCGCGCGGGGCAGGAAGGTCAGCGCCGCGGTCAGCGGTCCGGCGGCGGCGAGCCGCCCGTACAGGTCGTGCACGTGGATGCGGACGGCGCCGCGCCCAGCGGGCTCGGCGTCGACGGTGACGGGCAGCTGGCCGACCGGCAGCTCCGGCAGGCCGTCCAGGACCACCGGCAGGGCCTCGCTCCACACCGGTTCGCCCGCGGGGCCGACGGCGTACGGGGGCAGCAGCCGCGGCGGTTCGGCGGCCAGCCGGCTGAGCCGCTCGATGTCGGCGGGCGGGGTGGCGGTGGCGCGCAGCAGCCGGACGATCCAGCGGGCGTGGGCGGCGGCCTCGGTGTCGGCCCCGGCGAAGGTGTCGACGTAGTCGCGGGTCAGGGTCCACCAGGCGGCCTGGTAGCCGGGGTCCCGGCCGATCTCCCGCAGGTACATGCGCAGGTCGTATTCGAGGAATTTCACATGGCAGGCGCTGCCGAGCACCGGGGAGGCGGCGCCGAGGATGCCGGCCGCCGTGCGGTGGGCCTCGATGCGCGCCCGCCAGTTCCCGACGTCCTTGCGGTCCAGGGAGATCGACACCTGGGCTGCGCTGCGGCGCACGTGCCATACGTAGACCAGCTCGCCGGTGACCGCGATGCGCGGGGCGGCAGCCAGTACGCGGGCGGTGAAGACGAAGTCCTCGTAGACGAAGCGGCCGTCGGGGAAGCGCAGGCCGTGCTCCTCCAGGAAGGCCCGCGCGTAGAGCTTGTTCACGCACAGGGTGTCGCGGACCAGCTCGGGCCGGTCCGCCGGGCGCTCGATCACATCGCCCGGCGTGTAGAGCCCCGGCATCCACGGCACGTCGTGGTGCTGCGGCAGCTCGCGCCGTACGGCGGCGCCGACGGTCACCGGGGCCCGGTGCTCCTCGGCGGTGCGCACGAGGGCGTCGGCCGCGCCCGGGGGCAGGACGTCGTCGCTGTCCAGGAAGAGCACGTAGCGGCCGGTGGCCACGGCGATGCCGTCGTTGCGCGGGGTCCCGCACCCCCCGCTGTTCTCCGTCCGGTGCACCACCTTGAGGCGGGGATGGGCGGCGGCCAGCTCGTCCAGTACCCGGCCGGTGCCGTCGGAGGAGGCGTCGTCGACCGCGATGACCTCGGAGACGACCGGGCCCTGGGCGAGGGCCGAGGAGACGGCCTCGCCCACGAGCCCGGCGTCGTTGTACGCGATGACCACGACGGAAACCGTGGGGGGGTTGCTGCTGTTCACCCGAAGGATCCTAGGCGACCCGTGTAAAGACGCCTTCAAACCGGATCGGGGCGAGTCCTTCGCCTGCGGGCTAGAACGGCCGGAATTCGTCGTACTCCTGCTGCGCCGAGTCGCCGCGCTTGGCGTCCTTCTCCTTGCGGCGCTGGGTGGCGGGGCGCGGGGCCTCCAGACGGTGGTCCTCACCGCGGCGGCCCAGCATCTCGGCACCGGCCATCATGGTCGGCTCCCAGTCGAAGACGACCGCGTTCTCGTCGGAGCCGATGGCGACGCCGTCACCGGCGCGGGCGCCGGCCTTCTTGAGCGCGTCCTCGACACCGAGGCGGTTGAGGCGGTCGGCCAGGTAACCGACGGCCTCGTCGTTGTTGAAGTCGGTCTGGCGGACCCAGCGCTCCGGCTTCTCGCCGCGCACCACGTACACGTCCTCGGCCTCGTCGTAGGTGACGGTGAAGCCGGCGTCGTCCACGGCCTTCGGGCGGATGACGACCCGGGTCGCCTCCTGCTTGGGCTTGCGGGCGCGCGCCTTGGCGACGACCTCGGCCAGGAAGTACGAGAGCTCCTTGAGGCCCGTGCGGGCGACGGCGGAGACCTCGAAGACCTTGTAGCCGCGGGCCTCCAGGTCCGGGCGGACCATCTCGGCGAGGTCCTGGCCGTCGGGGATGTCGACCTTGTTCAGGACGACGAGGCGGGGCCGGTTCTCCAGACCGCCGCCGTAGATCTTGAGCTCCTCCTCGATGACGTCGAGGTCGGCCACCGGGTCGCGGTCGGACTCCAGGGTGGCGGTGTCCAGGACGTGCACCAGGACCGAGCAGCGCTCGACGTGCCGCAGGAACTCCAGGCCCAGGCCCTTGCCCTGGCTGGCGCCCGGGATGAGGCCGGGGACGTCGGCGATCGTGTAGACGGTCGAGCCGGCGGTGACCACGCCCAGGTTCGGGACGAGCGTGGTGAAGGGGTAGTCGGCGATCTTCGGCTTGGCGGCGGAGAGCACCGAGATCAGCGAGGACTTGCCGGCGCTCGGGAAGCCCACCAGCGCCACGTCGGCGACGGTCTTGAGCTCCAGCACGATGTCGCCGGAGTCGCCCGGGACGCCGAGCAGGGCGAAGCCGGGGGCCTTGCGGCGGGCGGAGGACAGCGCGGCGTTGCCGAGACCGCCCCGGCCGCCCTGGGCGGCGACGTAGGTGGTGCCCTGGCCGACGAGGTCGGCGAGCACGTTGCCCTGCTTGTCGAGGACGACGGTGCCGTCCGGGACCGGCAGGACCAGGTCCTGGCCGTCCTTGCCGGAGCGGTTGCCGCCCTCGCCGGGCTTGCCGTTGGTGGCCTTGCGGTGCGGGCTGTGGTGGTAGTCCAGCAGGGTGGTGATCGCCTGCTCCACCACCAGGATCACATCGCCGCCGCGACCGCCGTTGCCGCCGTCGGGGCCGCCGAGCGGCTTGAACTTCTCCCGGTGAACGGAGGCGCAGCCGTGGCCTCCGTTACCCGCGGCGACGTGCAGCTCGACGCGGTCCACGAAGGTGGTCATGGTTGTTCCTCCAGATACATACGGGAATGTCCCGGGCAGACCTTGCTGCCCATTAAACGTGCCTCTGTGACAACGCGCCGAGGGCGGACCTCTCTTCCCGGCACCTGCCGGAAAGAGCTGAGATCCGCCCTCGGGAAGTTACGAACGCTCGATCAGCGAAAGCTGGATCAGGCGGCCGGAACGATGTTGACGACCTTGCGGCCACGGTGCGTGCCGAACTGCACGGCACCGGCCTGCAGCGCGAACAGCGTGTCGTCGCCACCACGACCGACACCCGAGCCCGGGTGGAAGTGGGTGCCGCGCTGGCGGACGAGGATCTCGCCGGCGGAGACGACCTGACCGCCGAAGCGCTTCACGCCGAGCCGCTGGGCATTGGAGTCGCGCCCGTTCCGGGTGGACGATGCGCCCTTCTTGTGTGCCATGTCTCAGTCCCTCTTACTTCGCAGCCGCGGGGATACCGGTGACCTTGATCGCCGTGTACTGCTGGCGGTGACCCTGGCGACGGCGGTAGCCGGTCTTGTTCTTGTAGCGCAGGATGTCGATCTTGGCGCCCTTGTGGTGGTCCACGACCTCGGCCGTGACCTTGATGCCGGCCAGGACCCACGGGTCGCTGGTCACGGCGTCGCCGTCGACAACGAGCAGGGTCGAGAGCTCGACCGTGTCGCCAACCTTGGCAGTGGAAATCTTGTCAACCTCAACGATGTCGCCGACAGCAACCTTGTGCTGGCGACCACCGCTGCGCACGATGGCGTACACGCGGATCTCTCTCTCACTCGGGACGGATGCTCCTGAAGCCAGCCGCTCAGGCGGGCCGGGGCCCGCGCTGATCCGGATTGGACGAGCGGCCTCTCCCGTACAGCGCTTGCGCGCGGGAAGCGGGAGGAAGGTGCTCAGGAGCGCGGCGCGCACTGGACGGATTCGTACAGGACACGCCGACGGTCTAGGTTACGGGGCCGGTTCCGGAGGGTCAAACCGGGGCCCGTACGGCCGTGGGCCCCGCCGGTCGGCGGGGCCCACGGTCCGGTCACGCTACGGCTCAGGCGTCGGCAGGGGCCGAGGCGGACGGGAGGGGCTGCTCCGTCGCCGCGGTCTTCTTCGTCGTCCGCTTCGTCGCGGTCTTCTTGGTCGTGGCCGTCTTCTTGGCCGCGGTCTTCTTGGCGGCCACCGCCTTCTTGGCCGGGGCCTTCTTCGCCGCGGTCGCCTTCTTGGCCGGGGCCTTGCGGGCGGCCTTCTTGGCCGGCGCGGGCTCCTCCGCCACCGGCTCGGCCTCCTCGGCGGCCTCGGTCACCGGGGCCTCGACGACCACCACGGCGGCCTCCGCCGCCCCGGCGGGCGCGGTGGCCTTACGGGTGGCACGGCGGCGCGGACGGGCCGGTGCGGCCTCCGCCACCGGGGCCTCCTCCGGCGCGGCGGCCGGCTCGGGCTCGGCGACGGGCGCGGCGACCGGCTCCGGCGCGGCCTCGACCACGACGACGGCCTCGGCCTCCGGCTCCGCGACGGGCTCCGGCGCGGTGGCCTTGCGGGTCGCCCGGCGGCGGGTACGGCCCTTCGGCGCGGCCTCCTCCACCGGGGCGGCCGGGGCGGCCTCCACCGACTCGGCGGCCTCGACGGCCTCGGCGACGACCTCGGCGGCCGGCTCCAGCACGGTGTCGGCCGGCTCGGTCACCGGCTCCGCGAC
This sequence comes from Streptomyces sp. NPDC047014, assembly GCF_040644195.1. Classification (NCBI taxonomy): domain Bacteria; kingdom Bacillati; phylum Actinomycetota; class Actinomycetes; order Kitasatosporales; family Streptomycetaceae; genus Streptomyces; species Streptomyces sp. NPDC047014. The sequence continues at coordinate 5,996 of NZ_JBEYVX010000146.1, forward strand.
GACCTCGGCCACGGGGGCCTCGGCCTGCGCCGGAGCGGCCTCGCGCCGCGGGGCGCCCGCCGGAGCGGTGGCCTTGCGGGTGGCGCGGCGCCGGTTGCGGCGGCCGCTCAGGCCCGCTGCGGCCTCGGCCTCGGCGGCGGAGCCGTACAGCTCCTCGCCCGCGGTGAACTCCGGCTCGGGCAGCGCCTTCGGCGCGGCGACCTCGGCGGCCAGCTCGGCCTCGGTCTCGGTCTCGAAGACCTCGGCCTCCGCGGTCCCGACCGTCTCGACCTCGTGGTCGTGCTGGTCGAACTCCCCGCGGCCGCCACGGCGCTTGGACCGCTTGCCGTTGCCGCCGCCGCCGAGCGCGGCCGGCGTCTCCATGTGGACGATGACACCGCGCCCGTTGCAGTGGACGCAGGTCTCGGAGAAGGACTCCAGCAGCCCCTGGCCCACCCGCTTGCGGGTCATCTGGACCAGACCCAGCGAGGTGACCTCGGCCACCTGGTGCTTCGTACGGTCGCGGCCCAGGCACTCCAGCATGCGCCGCAGCACCAGGTCGCGGTTGGACTCCAGGACCATGTCGATGAAGTCGATGACGACGATGCCGCCCAGGTCGCGCAGCCGCAGCTGGCGCACGATCTCCTCGGCCGCCTCCAGGTTGTTCCTGGTGACGGTCTCCTCCAGGTTGCCGCCCTGGCCGGTGAACTTGCCGGTGTTGACGTCGATGACGATCATCGCCTCGGTCTTGTCGATCACGAGGGAGCCGCCCGAGGGCAGCCACACCTTGCGGTCGAGCGCCTTGGCGAGCTGCTCGTCGATCCGGTACGTCGCGAAGACGTCGACCTCGGAGGTCCAGCGCTGGAGCCGGTCCGCCAGGTCCGGGGCCACGTGCGAGACGTAGCCGTGGATGGTCTCCCAGGCGCCGTCACCGCTGACGATGACCTTCGAGAAGTCCTCGTTGAAAATGTCGCGCACGACGCGGACGGTCATGTCCGGCTCGCCGTAGAGCAGGGAGGGCGAAGAGGTCGTGATCTGCTTCGACTTCTTCTGGATGTCCTCCCACTGCGCCTGCAGACGCTCGACGTCGCGGCGCAGCTCGTCCTCGCTCGCACCCTCGGCGGCGGTGCGCACGATGACGCCCGCGTCCTCGGGGACGATCTTCTTGAGGATGGTCTTGAGGCGCGCGCGCTCGGTGTCGGGCAGCTTGCGGCTGATGCCGGTCATCGAGCCCTCGGGCACGTAGACCAGGTAGCGGCCGGGCAGCGAGACCTGCGAGGTCAGGCGGGCGCCCTTGTGGCCGATCGGGTCCTTGGTGACCTGCACCAGGACCGACTGGCCGGACTTGAGGGCGGACTCGATGCGGCGCGGCCCGTTGGCCATGCCGAGCGCCTCGAAGTTGACCTCACCGGCGTACAGGACGGCGTTGCGGCCCTTGCCGATGTCGATGAAGGCGGCCTCCATGGACGGCAGCACGTTCTGGACCTTGCCCAGGTAGACGTTGCCGACGTAGGAGGTGGCCTCCTCCTTGTTGACGTAGTGCTCGACGAGCACGTTGTCTTCCAGGACGCCGATCTGGGTGCGCTCGCCGGACTGGCGGACGACCATGACGCGCTCGACGGCCTCACGGCGGGCCAGGAACTCGGCCTCGGTGATGATCGGCACGCGGCGGCGGCCCTGCTCGCGGCCCTCGCGGCGGCGCTGCTTCTTGGCCTCCAGGCGGGTCGAGCCCTTGATGGACTGGACCTCGTCGGCGCTCGTACCGCCCTCGGTCTTCTCGCGGGCCGGACGCGGCTCACGGACCTTGACGACGGTACGTACGCCGTCCTCGTCGGAGGTCTCGACGGAATCGGCGGCGTCCCCGCTGCGGCGGCGACGGCGGCGGCGACGGCGACTGGAGGTGGAGCCCAGGGCCTCCTCGGACTCGTCGTCCTCTTCCTCCTCGGCGTCCTGCTCGGCGGTCTCGGCCTCGTCCTCGGCGGACTCGTCGAGGTCGGCGGACTCACCGCGGCGACGGCGGCGGCCACCGCGACGGCGGCGGCGCGAGGGGCGCTCGCCCGACTCGTCGCCGTCCTCGAACTCGGCGGTCTCGGCGGTGTCCTCGTCGGCCTCGGCCTCCGGCTCCTCCACCACGGGCTCCTCGGCCACCGGGGCCGGGGCCTCGGGGGCGCCGCGGCCACGACGGCGACGACGGCCGGACGGCTGCGCGGGAGCGGCCTCGACGGCGGCTTCGGCCTCGTCCTCGTCCTCCTCCTCGGCCTCCTCCGCACGGGCGGCGGCAGCGGCAGCGGCGGCGGCCATGGCGGCCGTCTCGGGGGTCTGGAACATCGGCTCGGCGAAGACCGGGGCCTGGAAGACGGCCACGGCGGGGCGCACCGCGCGGCGGGAGCGGGCCGGGGCGGCGGGGGCCTCGGCGGCCTCCGGCTCGGCGGCGGCCTGCGCGGCGGCGGGAGCGGGCGCGGCCGGGGCCGCGGCGGAGCGGGTGGCGCGGCGGCGGCCGCGCTTGGGGGCGTCCACGGCGTCGGCGACGGTCACGGCGCGGCCGGCCCGGGCCTTGGGGGCCTCCTCGGCGGCAGCGGCGACGGGCTCGGCGGCCGGAGCCTCCTCGGCGGCGGGCTCGGCCACCGGCGCGGCCTCGGCGGCCGGAGCGGCGGCGGCGCGGGTGGCGCGGCG
>NZ_JBEYVX010000147.1:0-8631 GCF_040644195.1 Streptomyces sp. NPDC047014
AACGGACGCTTCCTTCGTACTCACCCTCGCGGGTTTTCCTCCGGGCTTTCGTTCTGCTGTGTTGCTTTGTTCTTGCGTTTCCGACTCTATCAGACTCTTTCGGGCCTGACTCCCAGTCAGCGGGGTTTGCCTTCCGGGCTGTTGGGCCCTTCCGACTCCCCAAACTCTAGTGGGTTTCCCCGGCGATTCATAATCGGCCTTCGGAAATGAATTCGGGCACGCCGAAATCGTTCCCAGTGGGAGATCGTGCTGAGTTTGGATGCCGCAACGAGGCGGCGGGAGGTGCTGTCTCCGAAACCTTCCGGCTCCGGGGCAACTCGAAGAACCTTACGGACCCGCGGGAGGTGTGTCAACCCCCGTGGTCAGCTGGGTGACTGGAGGTCCTCGACACGGTCCAGGAGCCGCGTGAGCATCACGCCCAGCAGCCCGCGCTCCGCCGTGGAGAGGTCCTGGAGGAGGTCCTCCTCGAAGATCGTGGCCGCGCGCATCGCGTCCAGCCACTTGCTGCGGCCCTCGTCCGTGAGCTCCACGATCACGCGGACCCGGTTGGACTCGTCGCGCTCGCGCGTGACCAGCCCGTCCGCCGTCATGCGGTCGATCCGGTGGGTCATCGCCGCCGGCGTGAGGCCCAGCTGCTTCGCCAGCTCGCTCGGGCCCATCCGGTAGGGGGCACCGGAGAGGACGAGGGCCTTGAGGACCTCCCACTCCGCGTTGCTGATGCCCAGGGCCGCGGTCTGGCGGCCATACGCGACGTTCATACGGCGGTTCAGGCGGCTCAGCGCCGAGACGACCTTCTCCACCTGCGGGTCCAGGTCCTGGAACTCTCGCTGGTAGACGGCGATCTGCTCGTCGAGGCTCGGCTCGGGGACGGACGCGGCGCCGTCGGGGGTGTCACCCATGAGGGGAAGTATCGCACGAACACGTTGCCGTCTAACTCCTTCGATGTGTAGAGTTAAGCATCGAACTTTAGGCATGAAGTCTTCAAGCTTCAGTTATCAGGCAGGTGAGAAGTGACCAAGGTGATGGGCGCCGCGATGCGGCGGATCCAGGCCGGGAACGCGCTGACCGCGTTCGGCATCGGCTTCACGGTTCCGTTCCTCTACATCTATGTGGCGCAGGTGCGGGAACTGGGCTCCATGGCGGCCACGAGTGCGTTCGTGGCCTTCGCCCTGGGTGCTCTCGTCGCGCTGCCCTTCACCGGACGGGTCATCGACCGACGCGGTCCGGTGCCCGTGGTCATGGGTGCGGCGGTCGCCGCCTCCGCGGGCGCTCTCGCGCTCGGGCTCTCCACGGGCCTGGTGCCCATCCTGCTGTCCGCGCTGGCGCTCGGCGCCGGCCAGGCCGTGATGCAGCCGGCCCTCGCGACGATGATCGTGTGGTGCTCCACGCCGTCCACCCGGACCCGTGCCTTCGCCCTGCAGTTCTTCATGCAGAACCTGGGCCTCGGCATCGGCGGCCTCATAGGCGGCCAGATCGTCGACGAGAGCCGTCCCGGCAGCTTCACCCTTCTCTTCGGCATCGAGGCCGTGATGTTCCTGGTGCTGGCGGGCGTCATCGCCACCGTGCGGATGCCGCAGGCCCCGAGCATCAAGGACGCCGTCCCGAAGGACCCCGCCCAGGCGGGTGGCAGCGGCTGGAAGCGGCTGCTGCGGCACAAGGCCATGGTGCAGCTGAGCGTGCTGGGCTTCGTGGTGTTCTTCGCCTGCTACGGACAGTTCGAGTCGGGTCTCGCCGCCTTCGGTACCGAGGCCGCCGGGATCTCGCCCTCCACCCTCGGTTTCGCGCTCGCCGCCAACACCGGTGCGATCGTGCTCGCGCAGTTCGTCGTGCTGCGGCTGGTCGAGAAGCGCCGCCGGTCGCGGGTGATCGCGCTCGTCGGGCTGATCTGGACCGGGGCATGGCTCATAGCCGGGTTCTCCGGGCTCGGGCACGGCAGCGCGATGATGGCCGCCGCCGCGTTCATCACCACGTACGCGCTCTTCGGTATCGGCGAGGCGATGCTCTCGCCGACCCTGGCGCCGCTGGTGGCGGATCTGGCGCCCGAGGGCTCGGTGGGTCAGTACAACTCGGCCTTCGCGCTGGTCAAGCAGATGGCGCTGGCGCTCGGGCCTCTCGGGGTGCCGCTCGGTGCGGGCGTGCCGATGCTCTACATAGCCGTGTTCGTCCTGGTGTCGCTCGGGATCGCCGGGCTGGCACTGCGGCTGGGCCGACGGCTCACCCCGATGCAGGACAACCCGCTGCTGGCGAGCCGGGTCGTGGCGCAGGGAGGCCCGGCCGTGGTGGTCGAGCGTTCCGCTGCGGGTGCCGCCTCGGAGCCCGTGCGCGCGTAGTGCTCGTACGTACTCCTGCTCGGGGGAAGCGGAAGGCCCTGGTCCTGGTGGACCGGGGCCTTCGGCGTTCTCGGGCGGGCCGCTACTTGTCCGGCAGGGCGAATTCGCACCAGACGGCCTTGCCGCCGCCCGGGGTGCGGCGGGAGCCCCATGCGGAGGCGATGGTGGCGATGATCGAGATGCCGCGGCCGGTCTCGTCGGCCGGTTCGGCGCGGCGGCGGCGCGGCAGGTGGTCGTCGCCGTCGGTGACTTCGATGATCAGGCGGCGGTCGGTGCGGCGCAGGCGCAGCCGCATGGGCGGGGTGCCGTGCTGGAGGGAGTTCGCGACGAGCTCGCTGGCGGCGAGCACGCCGAGGTCGCACAGCTCGACGGGGAAGCGCCAGGAGGCGAGGACGCCCTGGGCGAAGGCGCGGGCGCGCGGGGCCGCTTCGACGCCGCCGAGGAGTTCCAGGGCGGCGTTGTGGAAGAGCTCGGCGTCCTGGCCGGTGCGGGCGGGCTGCTGGAGGACCATCACGGCGACGTCGTCGTCGTGGTCGGCGTCCACGCCGAGGGCGCGCATGAGGCGGTCGCAGATGACGGCCGGGGTGCCCTGGGCGCCGGAGAGGGCGCGGGCCAGGGCGCCGACGCCCTCGTCGATGTCCTCGCCGCGGCGTTCGACGAGGCCGTCGGTGTAGAGGACGGCGGTGGAGCCGGGGCCGAGCGCGATGGTGCCCGAGCTGTGCAGCCAGCCGCCGGTGCCCAGCGGCGGGCCGGTGTGGTCGGCGGCGCGGCGGACGGTGCCCTCCTCGTCGCGGACCAGGATCGGCAGGTGGCCGGCGGAGGCGTAGGCGAGCAGGCCCTCGTTGGGGTCGTGGACGGCGTACACGCAGGTGGCGATCTGGCTGGCGTCGATCTCGGCGGCGAGGCCGTCGAGGAGCTGGAGCACCTCGTGCGGGGGCAGGTCGAGCCGGGCGTAGGCGCGGACGGCGGTGCGCAGCTGGCCCATGACGGCGGCGGCGCGGACCCCGCGGCCCATGACGTCGCCGATGACGAGGGCGGTGCGGCCGGCGCCGAGGGTGATGACGTCGTACCAGTCGCCGCCGACGGCCGCTTCGGTGCCGCCGGGCTGGTAGGTGGCGGCGATGCGCAGGTCGTCGGGCTGTTCCAGTTCCTGCGGGAGCAGGGAGCGCTGGAGGGTGACGGCGGCCTCGCGCTGGCGGCGCTCGCTGGCGCGCAGCCGGTCGGCGGCCTCGGCATGGTCGGTGACGTCGGCGAGGTGGATCAGGATGCCGCCCAGGTGTCCGCCGGGCTGGGTGTCCGTGCCGCTCGGGCCCGTGTCCGCCGTGCCGGGGGCGGGCTTGGGGAAGTCGACGGGGGTGCAGGTGACGGTGTACGAGCTGCTGCCGCCGGGCGCCGCGCGGTTCTTGGCGGTACGGGGTCTGCCGCTGCGCCGGACCTGGTCGAGGAGCGGGAGGAGGCCGAGCTCGCCCAGTTCGGGGAGGGCTTCGTGGGCGGGGGCGCCGGGGGTGCGGGCGCCGAAGCCGGCGGTGTAGGCGTCGTTGACGTAGGCGACGCGGTGCTCGGGGCCGTGGACGAGGGCGATCAGGGCCGGGAGCCGGCCGAGGATGTCGCGTACGGAGAGCTCGTCCAGGGAGGGCACGGCGGTGAGGGTGGCCTCCCGCGGGGAGGCGGTGGCGGTGGCGCCGCCGGGGCCCGTTCCGCTTCCGCTGCCGGTTCCGAGGCCGGAGACCGTGGGGTCGGCGGGGTGGCCGTCGGCGGTGGGCGCGGGGCGCTCCCCCGCCGGGTCGGGGCGGCCGCCGCGGGCTGCCGGGACCGCGCCTTCGCCCCGCTTGGCCTGGGCGGCGGCGTGTTCGGTCCGGGCTGCGGCGCGGCGCTGCGTTCCGGGGAACCGGGCGCTCCAGCGCGTGAAGTTCACTGCGTTCAAGCCTCGTGGTGTCGCGAGTGGTCGCTGTGTCGCTCGTGGGCGGTCGCGGACTGGACGATGTCACTCTGTGCAGGGGTGAGCCCACCTATGGTCACACGTCCAGTGTGGTCGACGGCACTGACAACGTCAGCCCTGGCTGTCCTTCGGGGGGTTGGGGGCGGGCGGCGGGGGTGGGGCCTTGGGGGCTCCTCCTGCCGCCAGTTCGAATTCTGCCCTGGGGTGTTCGAGGGACCCGAGGGAGACGATCTCGCGCTTGAAGAGGCCGGACAAGGTCCATTCGGCGAGTACGCGCATTTTCCGGTTGAAGCTCGGGACGCGGCTGAGGTGGTACGCGCGGTGCATGAACCAGGCGGGGTAGCGCTTGAGCTTGCGTCCGTAGACGTGGGCGACGCCCTTGTGGAGGCCGAGGGAGGCGACGGAGCCCGCGTACTTGTGGGCGTACTCGGTCAGGACCTCTCCGCGCAGGGCGGCGACGAGGTTGTCGGCGAGGACCTTGGCCTGGCGGACGGCGTGCTGGGCGTTGGGGGCGCATTCGCGGCGGAGGCCCTCGGCGTCCGCGGGGGCGGTGATGTCGGGGACGGAGGCGGCGTCTCCGGCGGCCCAGGCGTTTTCGACGCCCTCGACGGTGAGGAAGGAGGTGCAGACGAGGCGCCCGCGCTCGTTGCGGGGGAGGTCGGTCGCGGCGAGGACGGGGTGGGGTTTGACGCCGGCGGTCCAGACGATGGTGCGGGTGGGGAAGCGGGAGCCGTCGCTGAGGACGGCGACGCGGTCCTCGCATGATTCGAGCCGGGTCTCCAGGCGGACGTCGATGTTGCGGCGGCGCAGTTCACGGACCGTGTAGACGCCCATCTCGAGACCGACCTCGGGGAGGATGCGGTCGCTCGCCTCGACGAGGACCCACTTCATGTCCTCCGGCTTGATGTTGTGGTAGTACCGCGCCGCGTAGCGGGCCATGTCCTCCAGTTCACCGAGGGCTTCGACGCCCGCGAAGCCGCCGCCGACGAAGACGAAGGTGAGGGCGGCGTCGCGGACGGCGGGGTCGCGGGTGGAGGAGGCGATGTCCATCTGTTCGATGACGTGGTTGCGCAGGCCGATGGCCTCTTCGACGGTCTTGAAGCCGATGCCGTAGTCGGCGAGGCCCGGCACGGGCAGGGTGCGGGAGACGGAGCCGGGGGCGAGGACGAGTTCGTCGTACTCCATCGCGAGCGGGCCGGTGCCCTCGTCGGCGGTGGCGAGGGTGGTGAGGGTCGCCGTCCGCTTGGCGTGGTCGATGCTCTGGACCTGGCCGATGACGATGCGGCACGAGCCGAGGACGCGGCGCAGGGGGACCACGACGTGGCGGGGGGAGATGGCGCCGGCGGCGGCTTCCGGGAGGAAGGGCTGGTACGTCATGTAGGGCTCGGGGGTGACCACCGTGACCTCGGCCTCGACGGCTCTCAGCTTTCGCTGGAGGCGGAGCGCCGTGTACATGCCGACGTAGCCGCCGCCGACGATCAGGATGCGCGTGCGGGGCGGGGTACCGGGGGCCGCGCCCCGGGAGTTAGCAGCCTTCACCATCCCATGACGCAACGTGGCCGGGAGTTTGTCCACAGGCCCGACAGATTGTGTGACCGGTGTGAGTGCTGGGGCGGGGTGGCCCGGAGCGCTCGGAGGGGACCGAAGTACGCAGGTCAGGGCGGGCGGAGTGGCAGCTTCCGAGGGTGCGGAACGGAAAAGTGGGGGTGAATGCTCCGATCGGGCGGTGGTCCGTCCGGGGCTCCCCCTTCTGAATTGACTCTGGCTCAACTATGTTCGTAACTCGTCGAGCAGCTGGACCGTACCTGAGACCGTGGTGCGGCCCCCTCGACGTGAAGGCGGGGAATGTCTCCGGGGGGAGACAGATGATTACCGGGGGATACATATGAACATGTCCGATTTCCATGGTTCTGCGACCGCGCTCTCGGTCGAGAGCAGCGGCCGTGCGCTGACGGGCGGCACCACGCACGGTGTCGGCCGGTCCACGCCGCTGCGCGTCGACGCCCAGCGCAATCTGGAGCACGTGCTGCGCGCGGCCCGCGAGGTCTTCGGTGAGCTGGGGTACGGCGCTCCGATGGAGGACGTGGCCCGGCGCGCGCGGGTCGGCGTCGGGACGGTGTACCGGCGGTTCCCGAGCAAGGACGTCCTGGTGCGGCGTATAGCCGAGGAGGAGACGGCCCGCTTGACCGAGCAGGCCAAGGCCGCCCTCGGCCAGGAGGAGGAGCCGTGGCAGGCGCTGTCGCGCTTCCTGCGGACCTCCGTGGCTTCCGGCGCCGGGCGGCTGCTGCCGCCGCAGGTGCTGCGGGTGGGCTCGACGGGCGAGGAGGCGGCCGAGGAGGCCGAGGCCGCCCGGGTGCCGCACCAGCGCCAGGCCGCCGAGGCGGCGGGTGCCGGTGTTCCGGGGCTGCGGGTCGTGGGCGCGCGGAGCTCGGCGGAGGACGAGCCGTCGGACGACGCGGGCGCGGGAGCGCTGCTGGAGGTCGTCGGGCGACTGGTGCACCGGGCGCGGGAGGCCGGTGAGCTGCGTGCCGATGTCACGGTGGCCGATGTGCTGCTGGTGATAGCGACGGCGGCGCCGGCCCTGCCGGACCCGGCGCAGCAGGCGGCGGCCTCGACGCGGCTGCTCGACATCCTGCTGGAGGGGCTGCGGTCCCGGACGGCGTGAGCCTGGGTTTGCCTGGTCGAGCCGGTGCCGGTCCGTTCGCGGGCCGGTGCCGGGCCGGCGGGGCGGCGGTACCGGGTCGGCAGGCGGCGGTAGCGGTTCGGCGGGGCGGTGGTCGGTCGCGGTGCGCGCGGCGGTCGGCCGGGGTGTGCACGGACGGGTGGAAGGGCCGGAAAGCGCTCCGGTGGCTGTCCGCTGTGTGACACGCTTGATCGGTGTACCGGTTGAGTGTGTCGTGCGGGAGCTTCCGCGATGGGCGTTGACGGGCGTGAGGAACCGCTCGGTGGCACCGGCAACGAGGTCGGGGTGGGTGGTCTGCCCGCCCGGCAGGTACCGGCGCAGCGCGAACCGGCGGGGCGTCATGTGCGCCAGGCCGGCGGAGCGAGCGAACTGCCACCTTCCGACGGGGACTTGATCGCCCGGATGCGGGACGGTGACGACGGTGCCTACGAGGAGCTTTTCCGCCGTCACGCCGATGCCGTACGGCGCTACGCGCGGACCTGCTGCCGGGACGGGCACACCGCCGACGACCTGACCGCCGAGGTGTTCGCGCGGACGCTGCAGGCAGTACGGGGCGGGGCCGGGCCGGACCAGTCGGTGCGGGCCTATCTGCTCACCACGGTACGCAGGGTCGCGGCGGCCTGGGCCAAGACGGCCAAGCGGGAGCAGCTCGTCGAGGACTTCGCCGTCTTCGCGGAACAGGCGGCTGCCGCGCGGGCGGACAGCGGCGCCGGGGTGTCCGGGCTGTCGGGGCTCTCCGGGGACGACACGCTCGAACTGGGCGCGGACGTACGGGCGATGCGTGTCGCCGAGCAGTCGCTGGCCATGCAGGCGTTCCGGAGCCTGCCCGAGCGGTGGCAGGCGGTGCTGTGGCACACCACCGTGGAGGAGGAGTCGCCGAGCGCGGTCGCGCCGCTGTTCGGGCTGAGCGCCAACGCGACGGCGGTGCTGGCCAGTCGTGCCCGGGAAGGGCTCAAGCAGGCGTATCTGCAGGCCCATGTGAGCTCGGCGCTGAGCGAGGGTGGCGACTGCGCGCGGTACGCGGACCGGCTGGGTGCCTTCGCGCGCGGCGGGCTGCGGGTGCGGGCGGAGCGGGGGCTGCGCAAGCACCTGGACGAGTGCGTGAAGTGCCGGCTGGCCGCCGGGGAGCTCAAGGATGTCAACGCGGGCATTCCCGCGCTGCTTCCGGTGGCGGTCATCGGGTGGTTCGCCGCCGGGTACGCGGCCAAGGCGGCCGGGGTGGTGGCCGGCGGGGCGGTCGCCGCGGGCGGGGCCGGGGCTGCCGCGGCGGCTGTCGGTACCGCGGGCGGGTCGAGTGCGGGGGCCGGGGCTGCGGGGGCGGCCGGGGCTGCCGGAACGGCTGGTGCTGCGGGGTCGGCCGGTGGTGGGGCTGCGGGTGCCGCTGGGGCGGGTGCTGCGGGCGGGGCGGGTGGGGGAGCCGGAGGAGCCGGGGCCGGGGGGGCTCTGGCCGGGGAGGGGCTCGGGCTGCCCGCCAAGGCCGCCATCGCTGCCGGGATCGCCGTGGCCGCGGCCGCCGGGGTGGTGTTCGCCCTCGCCGGGGACGATCCCGAGCCGCAGGCCCGGGTCAAGCCCGCGCCCTCGGCTGCGGCGCCCGTGGCGCCGGAGGCGCCCGCCGCCGCCGAGAGTGACGCGCCCTGCGGCGGGACCCGGCCCACGTCGTGCAGGGTCACGCACGGCTG
>NZ_JBEYVX010000148.1:0-8409 GCF_040644195.1 Streptomyces sp. NPDC047014
GTCGGCGGAGACCACCACCGTGTGCGACACCCCGGGGGTGTTGTCCACGAAGTTGGTGATCAACCAGTTCAGGTTCTGTGCCGCCTGGCTCATCGAACTCAACTATCGCTCCTGCTGGTAAGTGGGGTCGATGTGGTAGCTGCCGGTCGCCTGGCCGTTGTTGCCGGCCTGGCGACCCTGCTGGATACCGCGTCGGAGGTTGGTCAGACGCCCGCGGACGTCGTCCGGAGCACGCGAGACCTGCGGACCGGCCTGCGCCTCGGCCTGCTGCTGCGCGGTGCCGGCCACGAGGTTCGCCCGCGGTACCCGGCGGGGCAGCCCCGACGTCGTGATGCCGCCGGCGGCGGGCTGGCGCACGCGCTCGGCCTGGCGCATCAGCTCGTCGTTCGGCGAGGACTTCCAGCTGACGGTCGGCATGCTGCCGGTCGTCGACTGGGCCGGCTCCGCCGCCTGCTCCTGACCCCGCTGCGGCAGCTGGTGCTGCTGCGGGGCCGGGGCGGCGGCCGGAGCGGACTGCTGCTGCGGCTGCTGGGGTACCGCCGGCGCCGGGGAACCGGGCTGCTGCCCTTCCTCGCGGAACCAGTTCGACTCCAGGGTGTCGAAGATCGGGCTACGGGTGTCACCGGCGCTCGGCGCCGGGGGCAGTGCCTCCGGCCGGTGCGCCTGCGGCAGCCGCGGAGCCTCGGGCCGCGCGGGCGGTACAGGCGCGTAGCCGCCCGCCTGCGGGTCCTGCGGCTGCTGCTGCGGGGTCTCGGGCCGGGGGGCGTACCCGCCGACACCGGGGCCGCCGGGCCGCTGGGGCTGGTAGCCGGGGCGCTCGAACTGGCCGGTGGTGGACGGGTCCTGGGGACCGCGTACGTCCGGACGCTCGAACTGGCCCGTCGTGCTGTTCAGGGCGTCGCCCTGCGGCATCGGCGCGTTGAAGTCCGGGCGGGCGAACTCGGCCGTCGAGCCGGGGCCCGAGAGCTCGTCGTGGCCGCGGGCCTGGTCCGCGCCCCAGCTGGTGGTCTGCGGACCGGCCAGCTCCGGACGGGCCGGACCGCCGCGCGGCGGCAGCTGCGGCCGGGAGCCGCCCTGGGCCGGAGCCGCGGGAGGGGCCGGCTGCTGCTGGGCCTGCTGCGGCTGCGGCTGCTGCGGAGCCTGCTGGGGCTGCGGCTGCTGCGGGCGCTCGAAGCCGTTGCCCTGCGGGAAACCGCCGGGGCCGGCCGCGGGACGGGCCTGCGGGCCGCCGAAGCCGGGGCTCGGGACCGGGCCGCGGGTGGGCAGCGGACCGGAGCCGAAGGCGCTCTGGCCCTGACCCGCGGCGGTGGGACCGCCCTGCGGACGGGCACCGGGGCCGCCGGGACCGGCCGGGCCGCCGGGACCGCCCTGGGGGCGTCCGCCCTGCGGGCGCTGGCCGGCGCCGTCGCGGCCGGGCAGGGCGGCACGCGGACCGCCGCCGACCTGGCCGCGCTGCGGACCCGAGCCCATGGCGGGACGGGCGCCCGCGCCGGGCACGGAGCCCTGCTGGCCGGGACCGCCCGGGGCGCCGCCCGGACCGCCCTGGCCCGGCATGGGAGCCGGCTTCTTGCCGCCCTGGGCGACGTCCACCGGGAGCATGACGAGGGCCGTCGTACCGCCCGAGTCGGACGGGCGCAGCTGGATGCGGATGCCGTGTCGCAGGGACAGGCGGCCGACCACGAACAGGCCCATGCGGCGGGAGACGGAGACGTCCACGGTCGGCGGCGACGCGAGCCGCTCGTTGATCGCGGCCAGGTCCTCGGGGGAGAGGCCGATACCGGTGTCGTGGATCTCGACGAGCACGCGGCCGTCGGGCAGCGCGTGACCGGTGACCTTGACCTTGGTCTGCGGGGAGGAGAACGAGGTGGCGTTCTCCAGCAGCTCGGCGAGGACGTGCACGAGGTCGTTGACCACGCGGCCGGCGACATCGGTGCCGGGCACCGAGGCCAGCTCGACGCGCTCGTACTGCTCCACCTCGGAGGCGGCGGCGCGCAGGACGTCGACGAGCGGGACGGGACGGGTCCACCGGCGGCCCGGCTCCTCGCCCGCGAGGACGAGGAGGTTCTCGCCGTTACGGCGCATACGGGTCGCGAGGTGGTCGAGCTTGAAGAGGGAGGACAGCTGGTCCGGGTCGGCCTCGCGGGACTCCAGCTCGGAGATGAGCGAGAGCTGGCGCTGGATAAGACCCTGGGAACGCCGCGAGAGGTTGGTGAACATCGCGTTGACGTTGCCCCGGAGGAGGGCCTGCTCGGCGGCGAGGCGGACGGCCTCGCGGTGCACGTCGTCGAAGGCCGCGGCCACCTGGCCGATCTCGTCGCGGGTGTGCACGCCGACGGACTCCACGGAGGTGTCCACGTCCTGCGGGTCCGACTCCGAGAGCTGCTTGACGAGCTCGGGCAGACGGTCCTGGGCGACCCGGGTGGCGGTGTCCTGCAGGCGGCGCAGCGAGCGGATCATGGACCGGGCCATGACGAACGCGCCGACGAGGGAGACGCCGAGGACGAGGAGGATCAGGGCACCGTTGATGATGGCGTCCTGCTGGGCCTCGTTCTTCAGCTCACGGGCCTTCTGCTCCATCTCCTCGAGCAGGGTCAGCTCGATGACCTTCATCGCCTGGAGCTTGGTGCCGTCCGCGTCGTACCAGTCCAGCCAGGACCGGTTCTTCTCGCGCAGGAAGGCGTCCTGGCTGGCGAGCACACGGCGGGCGTAGTGGTCGGCGGTGGAGATCTCGGAGTTGCTGTCGCCGAGGCCGGCGAGCAGTTCCTCGGTGCGGCCCTGGTAGACCAGCTCGAAGGTGGTCTTCGCCTGCTGCTCGCCCTTCTGGGCGGAGAGGGCGTAGAGCCGGTCGTTCTCCTTGAGCTGGCCCTGCTTCTCCGCGGTGTCGGGGAGCGAGGCGGCGATGATCGCGCGCTGGATGGAGGCGTACTCCTTGGCGGCGGAGAAGGCCGCCAGGGCGCGCGTGCGCTTGATCATCTCCGGGTTGGAGGTGGCCTGCGCCATGTCCTGGGAGAGCGAGAGCAGCGAGACGATGAGGGCGTTGTACTCGCTGACGGTCTGCTGGGCGCCGTTGACGTACGCCTTGTTGCGGATCGTGTCGACGTTCGTCAGCTGACGGCCGATCTGCAGCACGTTGTTGCGGATCGACTTGAGGGTGTCGTCCTTCTCGCCCGTGCTGTCGACCTTGTCGGTCGCGGCGGCGAACGCCTTGGCGGCGGTGTCGGTCTGCTGGCGGGCGCTCTGGACGCTGCTGGTCGGCTTGCCCTGGGAGATCGTGAGCGGACCCGCGGAGAGGTCGCGCTCCTCCTGGAGCATGGCGGCCAGGTTGGTGGCCTGACGCGTCATCGTCGTCAGCAGCTGCATGTGTTCGAGCTGCGCGATGTCGCCGAGCGAGTCGTTGATACGGAAGCCACCGAGCGTGGTGGCGGCGACGACCGGCAGGGTCAGCAGCGACACCAGTCGCGTGCTGATGCGCCAGTTCTGCATCGCCAGGCGGGAGCCGGGCCCACTGGGGGCCTTCGGTATCGCCGTCTCGGGCTCGGTCGACCCGGCGGTCCGCGGCTTGCCCTTCGGCTTGACGGCCTTGCCGCGGCCCTTCGCCTTCACCGCGGCGGCGGAGGCGTCGGGGGCCGCGCCTTCGACAGCCGGCCCGCGGTTCTGGGCGTGCTGGGGCGAGGAGCCACGGTCGGTCCCGCCGCGGGGCTCCTGCTCCGCCGCAGCTTCCCCACGGCCCTGACGGGCCTGGGGAGACCCCTTGCCATCCCTCTTGAATCGTCCCTGCACTAGCGTCGCAACCTCTGGACCAGGCGTCCCGCCGGGCGACCGGTGGGACGGTGTCGAGTCGTGGGGCACTTTCGGCCCCATGGTGGTCGTCGGTGACCGGCGCGTCTCCCTTTCCTTCCGCCGCGCTCGGCGCGGTTTCGCGCCACCTGCGCGCCGGACTGGGTCCCGCGGCGGTCCCGCGAATTCCAGCACAGTGGCGGATCTCCAACAAGGTGCGCGTGTCGGCCCGGAGAGTCGGTCACGGCTCGTGATGGACGCGCTACGCGATGTGTGACCGCATTCGGGTGAAACCGGACTTACGTCATCCAAACACCAAGCCTGGCAAGGTGTCCCAGTCGCCATGATCAGGAGCGGAATGGCGCATTCAGTGGCGCAATGTCCGTTTCGGCGCCCGGAATTGACCGTCCGTTATGGGTGGTATGTCCGGTCACGGGTGAGCAAACTCACATGGTCATGGCCATTACTTACCGGTTCGCGAGGGGATTGAGATGTTTAGCCTTGCCCCTTGAAGGGTTGGTGCACGCGCACGCGCGGGCCCCGGCCGAAGCCCACCGGACCGAACGAGGACCCCGAACTCCCATGAAGACCACGACGATGTTCCGCAACATTGCCAACCCCCGTCGCACGACCCTCGCGCACCTCAAGGACGCCGAGGACCTGCAGACGGCCCCGGCCACCCCGGAGCACGTCGTCGACCTGCCGACGCAGACCGCCAACCCGCGCCGCACGGTCCTCATGGACGCCCCGGTCGCCGCCGCCGCGCAGTAGGACGCCCCGCACGGAGCGCCGGGCGCCGCCCCCCGCCGCGTTAGCCTGGGACCGCAGACTCCAGGAACCGCAGACAGCAGACAGAGGGGCAGACGCAACACGTGCGCATCGCCAGGTTCTCGATCGACGGCAATGTCGCGTTCGGCGCGGTCGAGGGCGACGCCGCCCCCGGCGATGAAGCGTCGCTCGTGCTCGACATCATCAAGGGCATCCCGTTCGCGGACTTCGAGCTCTCGGGCACCAAGGTCCCGCTGAGCAAGGTCCGGCTGCTTCCGCCCGTGCTCCCGAACAAGGTCGTGGCCATCGGCCGCAACTACGCGGAGCACGCGGCGGAGCTCGGCAACGCCGTCGTCGACAGCGAAGGCCGGCCGGAACCGCCGATCACCTTCTTCAAGCCCTCCACCTCCGTGGTGGGCCCGGGTGACCCGATCGCCTACCCCTCCTTCTCCCAGGACCTCCACCACGAGGCGGAGCTCGCCGTGGTCATCGGCCGCATGTGCCGCGAGGTCCCCCGGGAGCGCGTCAAGGACGTGATCTTCG
Source organism: Streptomyces sp. NPDC047014 (assembly GCF_040644195.1). Lineage (NCBI taxonomy): Bacteria > Bacillati > Actinomycetota > Actinomycetes > Kitasatosporales > Streptomycetaceae > Streptomyces > Streptomyces sp. NPDC047014. Next base: position 5,089 of record NZ_JBEYVX010000148.1, read on the forward strand.
GCTACACCTGCGCCAACGACGTCACCGCGCGCGACGTCCAGCGGCGCGAGAAGCAGTGGGCCCGGGCCAAGGGCTTCGACAGCTCCTGCCCCCTCGGCCCCTGGATCGAGACCGACCTGGACCCGTCCGACCTCACCATCCAGTGCACGGTCAACGGGCAGCAGCGCCAGCTGGGCCGCACCGGCGACATGCTCCGCTCCGTGGAGGACCTGGTCGTCCACATCACCGAGGCCATGACGCTGCTCCCGGGCGACGTCATCCTCACGGGGACCCCGGCGGGAGTCGGCCCCCTCAACGTCGGCGACGAGGTCGCCGTCACCATCGAAGGCATCGGCACTCTCACCAACAAGGTGATCAAGCGTGGCTAATCCGCCCGTCCGCGTACGTTTCTGTCCCTCCCCGACCGGCAACCCCCACGTGGGCCTGGTCCGCACCGCCCTCTTCAACTGGGCGTACGCCCGCCACCACGGCGGCACGTTCGTCTTCCGCATCGAGGACACCGACGCGGCCCGCGACTCCGAGGAGTCCTACGGCCAGCTGCTCGACTCGCTGCGCTGGCTCGGCTTCACCTGGGACGAGGGCCCCGAGGTCGGCGGCCCGCACGCCCCGTACCGCCAGTCCGAGCGCATGGACATCTACGCGGACGTCGCGAAGAAGCTCCTCGACGGCGGCTACGCCTACCACTGCTACTGCTCCACCGAGGAGCTGGACGCCCGCCGCGCCGCCGCCCGCGCCGCCGGCAAGCCCTCCGGCTACGACGGCCACTGCCGCGAGCTCACCCCCGCGCAGGTCGAGGCGTACCAGGGCGAGCACCGCCCCGCGATCGTCCGCTTCCGGATGCCCGACGAGCCCATCACCTTCACCGACCTGGTCCGCGGCGAGCTCACCTTCACCCCGGACAACGTGCCGGACTTCGGCATCGTCCGGGCCAACGGCGCCCCGCTGTACACCCTGGTCAACCCGGTCGACGACGCGCTGATGGAGATCACGCACGTCCTGCGCGGCGAGGACCTGCTCTCCTCCACCCCCCGCCAGATCGCCCTCTACGCGGCCCTGACCGAGCTGGGCGTCGCCAAGACCACCCCCGCCTTCGGCCACCTGCCGTACGTGATGGGCGAGGGCAACAAGAAGCTCTCCAAGCGCGACCCCGAGGCGTCCCTCAACCTCTACCGCGAGCGCGGCTTCCTCCCCGAGGGCCTGCTGAACTACCTCTCGCTGCTCGGCTGGTCCTTCTCCAAGGACCAGGACGTCTTCTCGGTCGAGGAGATGGTGCAGAAGTTCGACATCGACGGGGTCAACGCCAACCCGGCGCGCTTCGACCTCAAGAAGGCCGAGTCGATCAACGGCGACCACATCCGCCTGCTCGACCCGAAGGTCTTTGCGGACCGCTGCGCCCCGTGGCTCCAGGCCCCGCACGCCCCCTGGGCGCCCGAGGACTTCGACTCGGAGGCGTGGGAGCGCATCGCGCCGTACGCGCAGACTCGCGTCGCCGTCCTGTCGGAGATCACGGCCAATGTCGACTTCCTGTTCCTCAAGGAGCCGGTCGAGGACCAGGCGTCGTGGGACAAGGCCATGAAGGGCGAGCCCGCGGCCCTGCTGACCACCGCCCGCGAGAAGCTGGCCGGCGCCGACTGGTCGGACCCGGAATCCCTCAAGCAGGCGGTCCTGACCGCGGGCGAGGCCCACGGCCTCAAGCTCGGCAAGGCGCAGGCCCCCGTCCGCGTCGCCGTCACCGGCCGCACGGTCGGCCTGCCGCTCTTCGAGTCCCTGGAGATCCTGGGCAAGGAGCGCTCGCTGGCCCGCATCGACGCCGCGCTGGCCAGGCTCGCCGGCTGACCGCGCCACCCGCACGTCCCGCAGGGGGGCGGCACCCGGACATCCGGGTGCCGCCCCCCGCGGCATTCCCTCCCGCGGCGCCCGCCCGCCCCGTAGGCTCGGTCCCATGCCGATCCGCGCCGTGCTGTGGGACATCGACGACACCCTCTTCGACTACACGGGGGCGGACGCGGCGGGCCTCGCGGCGCAGCTGGAGGCCGTCCGGCTCGCCGGGCGCTACGGAACCCCCGCGCAGGCGCTCGCCCGCTGGCGGCAGATCACCGACCGCCACTGGGCGCGGTTCGCCGCAGGCGTCGGCACCTTCCAGGGGCAGCGCCAGGACCGGGTGCGGGAGTTCCTTGAGGCGCCCGCCATGACGGACGACGAGACCGACGCCTGGTTCGACAGCTACGTCGAGCACTACAAGGCCGCCTGGGCCGTCTTCCCCGACGTGGTGCCCGTACTCGACGCCCTCGCCGCCGGCTACCGGCACGGGGTGCTCACCAACTCCTCCTCCGCCAACCAGGACCCCAAGCTGCGCCACCTCGGCCTGCGCGACCGCTTCGAGGTGCTGGTCTGCGCCGTGGAGCTCGGCGTCAGCAAGCCCGAGGCGGCGGCGTTCCTGGCCGCCTGCGCGGCGCTCGGGCTGCCGCCCGGGGAGGTGGCGTACGTGGGGGACCAGCCGGAGATCGACGCGCGCGGGGCCCGCGACGCCGGGCTGCTGGCGGTGTGGATCGACCGGGACGGGAGCCGGGGGCCCGGACCCGAAGGCGTACACCGGATCGAGGGGCTTGACCAGCTCCCGGGGCTGCTGGCCGGGGATACCCGTTTTGGAGCACGGTCAGGCATCCGGTAATGTTCTTTCTGCGCCGCCGGAGCGGGCCGAAAGGCCGGACGGAGGCGCCACTCGAAAGAAAAGCTCCCCAGGGGTTGACTTTCGGTGGGGTATAGTGTAATTGGCAACACGAGGGTTTCTGGTTCCCTTATTCTAGGTTCGAGTCCTGGTACCCCAGCGCAGTGCAGCAGTAACGCAGTGCTTAGCCCCCGTTGTGTAGCGGCCTAGCACGCCGCCCTCTCAAGGCGGTAGCGCCGGTTCGAATCCGGTCGGGGGTACAGATCCTTCCCGCAAGGTCTCCATTGGGTAGCTCCCGGACGTCTTGATGCAGGATCGCTAGGGCCCCCGTTGTGTAGCGGCCTAGCACGCCGCCCTCTCAAGGCGGTAGCGCCGGTTCGAATCCGGTCGGGGGTACTGTTGGTCTGGTATAGACCACCTTGGGCTATGGTGTAATTGGCAACACGAAGGTTTCTGGTTCCTTTGTTCTAGGTTCGAGTCCTGGTAGCCCAGCGCAGTACAGCGCAAGCTGTGAGGCCCGCCCCCGTTGTGTAGCGGCCTAGCACGCCGCCCTCTCAAGGCGGTAGCGCCGGTTCGAATCCGGTCGGGGGTACCTACAGAGAAGGGGCGCGCGCGCGATGGCGGAGGGGGGGGTCCGGGAGCGGGGGCCCGGG
>NZ_JBEYVX010000149.1:0-8408 GCF_040644195.1 Streptomyces sp. NPDC047014
GTCATCGACGAGGACGCCATGGAGCAGCTCCACATCCAGTGGATGGACCTGCCCGGCCCGACCGACGTCATGTCCTTCCCGATGGACGAGCTCCGCGTCGAGCCTCGCCGACCTCGTAGAGCGAGTACCCCCACTGCGTGCCGCGTTGCACCCCGTGGATGCGGACGTAGCGCGCCGGTGTGCCGGCGAACTGCGCCGTGTCCAGGCCGCCGTCACCGCTCGCGGTGGACCAGGCGGTCTGCCAGTTCGTGCCGTCGGCGGACAGCTCGATGCGGTAGCCCCTGGCGTGCGCGCGCTCCCAGTCGAGGGTGACGCGCTTGACCAGCTGGGACGCGCCGAGGTCGATCCGGAGCCACTGGTCGTCGCTCCAGTCGCTCGCCCAGCGGCTGCCGGTGTTGCCGTCGACCGCGCGGTAGGGGGCGTAGCTCGTGAACGGGTTCCACTCCGCGGAGCTGGCCGAAGCCGGGGCGCCCGCCGCGAGGTTGACCCCCGCCTTGTGCTTCTCGGACGAGCCCCAGGTGGTCAGGTAGGACTCGGCGCCGCGGAAGAGGTCGTCCACCACGTCCTGGCCGCCCACCTTGCGGATGTCCTCGATCCAGTCCGGGACCAGCCCGTAGTGCGAGGCGCCGTCGGTGTTGATGTCCCAGGTGCGCTGCCCCGTGGTCTGCCGGTCGATGACCGAGCCGCCGTCGGTGCTGCGGAAGGGATAGGTGACCTTGGTCGGGGTGTCGCCGCGCGGGCCCGGCCAGCCGCCGACGCCGTTCATGTCGGTGCCGTAGCCGTATCCGACGTTGTACTTGTCGCGCAGGGCGTTCTTGGCCTTGGCCTCCGCGCTGAACCCCTCGGCCCCGCCCATGTACTGGGCGACGAAGCCGCCGAGCTTGTACAGCCGCTCGGTCCAGTTGTCGTCCATCCAGCTGTGCGAGGAGATGATGCCCGGGTAGGACTCGGACTCCAGGATGTCGAAGGCGCGCCCGGCGGCCTTGACGCTCATGTGGTCGATCTCCAGCATCATCTTGCGTTTCATCATCCCGCGCACCGCGTACTCACCGAGGTCGGTGAGCCCGCGGATGTTGCACTGCGCGTCCGCGGCGTACGAGGGTACGGACACCCCCGCGGGCAGCTCCTTCTGCGCGGCGGGGGCCGCCGCGAGGCCGATCGGGTTGTCGTGCTGCGGGCCGGTGCAGCGCTCGGTCTTCCAGAAGGTGCCGGTGGACAGGAACTGGCCGACGTTGATCGCGGTGCCGAGGGCGCCCTGGTCGAAGCGGACGCCGCAGAGGGCGTTGTCGAACTTGTGGCACAGGAACATGCTGCGCACGCCCAGCTTGTGCAGCTCGTCCAGACCGCGGTCGATGTCCTCCTTGCCGCACTGCGCGAAGTCGAGGATCTGCTTGCAGCCGAAGGGCTCGGAGGTCTCGACACCGAGGACGACGGCCAGCTTGCCCTGCTGGACGACGTCGCGGGCCTGGGCGGAGTCGGTGACGATGCGGAACCAGCCCTTTCCGGGGCCGCCGTACATCTTGTCGATGTACGCCTGCATGTCGTAGGTCTTCTGCGCCTCCAGGCGGATGGCGGTCATCTCGTCGCAGCCGCGGTCCTTGAAGAAGTAGACCGAGCAGATCACGCCGTTGGTGACGAGGTCGTTGACGAGGACGCGCTGGCCGCCGCGCCAGGCGCGCTCGACCCAGGCGTAGTAGTTCTGCTGGTGGGTGAGGGAGTCGTGGGCGGGCCAGTCCTTGAAGGTGGGCCAGCCGTCGGGGTCGTGCCGGCCGTCGCCGCCCTTGGTGATGAAGTCGAAGACGGCGAGGGTGCCGTCGGGGTAGTGCTCGGGACAGTCCTTGAGGGCGTCGGCGACGCCGAGTTCGGAGAAGGGCTTGCCGCAGATGAGGCGGCCGCCGAAGCCCTCGTTCGACATCAGGTGGTCGTGGGCGTCGACGAAGCCGCGGACCCGGCCCTGGGCGTCGGTGCCCTTGAAGGGCTCGCCGGTGATGTTGATCTCGGAGTCGGGAGCGGGCCGCGCCACCGGCGTCCACCAGCCGGGGTCGGCGGCGGAACTGGGCACGGGCCCGAGCACCATCGCCACGACGGCGAGCAGCAATGACAGGACCGCCAGGGGCTTGCGCGGGGGGTGCTTTCGTGGGGAATCGGTCATCACTCACGTCTTCGGTCAGCGGCCGGCACGGTGGGGGAGCCGGACCCGATGGGGGCGCGCGAAGGGCACGGGGGGACCCGTGACCTGTCATGAACTCGCAAAGTGTCCGTCGAGAATCCCGACTGCCGCCGACAGAGTCAAGAGTCCGGGACGGATGACCTGATGATTCGTCAGACTGTGCTGTGACCCCCCGGAAAACCCCGAAGCCCCACGCCCCGGCGGGTAACCGGGACGTGGGGCTTCGGTGGGGTGGGGGCTAGTTGTTCTCGGGGAGGTCGCGGTCGGCGGCCGGGGTGGGGGTGAAGTCGCGGAGCGGGGACTTGGCGGACTTCGGGGTGGCGGGCTTGCCGCAGAAGGCGGCTTCGAGGGTGGCGCCGAGGGCGGTGTTGGCCTCGCCCTTGTTCGAGGTGTTGGCCATCGCCGAGAGGCTGCGCTTGCCGTCGCGCGTGGAGAAGGCGTAGGTGTAGAAGCCCTGCACCGTGCCCGTGTGGCCGTAGACCGAGGTGCCGCAGGAGAGGTCGTAGCGGCGCAGGCCCAGGCCGTAGAAGCGGGTGTTCGTGGTGTCGGTCGGGGTCACCGTCACCATCGCGTCCAGGAGGTCCTTCGGCAGCAGCCGGCCGCCCAGCAGCGCCGAGGTGAAGGTGTTCAGGTCGGCCGGGTTGGAGATGACCGCGCCCGCGGACTGGGCCCAGGACACCGTCTGCTCGGTGGAGTCCACCAGCGGCGCCCCCGCCTCGTCCGGGTGCAGGTAGCCGCGGGCGTGCAGGCCGCTGATCTTGGTGCCGGGGTGCACGTAGGAGGTCTTCTTGAGGCCCAGCGGCTTGAAGATGCGCCGCTCGTACTCCTTGCCCACCCCGTTCCCGGTGGCCTTCTCGATCAGCATGCCGACCACGACGAAGTTGGTGTTCGAGTACTTGTACGCCACGCCCGGCTCGGTCGTCCGCGGCTCGTTCAGGGAGAGGGTCACCAGCTCCTGGTAGCTGAACACCCGGTTCCGCACGGCCTCGAAGCCCGGCACGGTCTTCTCGAACATCGCGTTCGTGTAGTCCGCCAGGCCGCTGCGGTGGGTCAGCAGGTGCCGCACCGTGATCCGGTCGTCCGGCAGCAGACCCGGCAGGTAGCGGTTGACGGGGGCGTCCAGCTCGATCTTGTGCTCGGCCACCAGCTGGAGGAGGACGACGGAGGAGAAGGTCTTGCTGACGCTGCCGATCCGGAAGCGGGCCTGCGGGTCCATCGCCGCACCCGTCACCTTGTCCCGTACGCCCACGCTCCGGGTGCTGACCCCCTCGGGGCCGCTGTAACGGGCCATCGCGCCCGGCGCGCCGACGGCGGTGGTGTTGCGCAGCGCCTGGGTCAGCGCGGCGAGGTCGGGGGCGGTCCCGGCGGCCTGGGCGGTGGACACGGGGGCCACGGCGGCGGTGACCGCCAGGAGGGCGGCGGTGAGGGCCAGACGGCGGTTCATGGGGTGGGGCACGGTGATCCTCTGATCGATGGGTCGGCAAGGCGCGGGGTGGCGCGGACCGGCCGATCGGGGGGCGACCGCGACCCCACATACGATCTTCGGCCAGGACGGACGGCCGTACGAGTCGCAACGCGCCGTTCTCAGGGGCGAGTTCCAGCCGTTGCCGGTACGGGGATCCGCGCGCCCGGGGCCCCGCGGCGCGACGGCGAAGGGCGCCCGGCCGGGGGATGCGGCCGGGCGCCCTGCTCCTTCGTACGGGGGAACTCCGGCGCCCGGGCGGGGCGTCGGGGCTCAGGAACCGCCGAAGCGCGGCGGGGCGGAGCTCGCGGCGGTGATCGTCGCTCTGGCGGTGAAGATGTCCTCGCCGTTCTGCCGGGCCACCACCCGTACGGGGAGCCGGTGGCATCCCGAGGCGGTGGTGCGGTCGGGGACCGGCGTGGTCTCCACCCAGCAGGGGGAGTTCAGCTCGGCGTAGCGGAAGAACCGCATCTCCAGATCGGTCAGGACGCCCCGGTGGGGGTAGGCCGACGCGTACGCCGCCTGGCGGACCGCTTCGAGGAGCAGCATGCCGGGGGCGTGGTCGACGGGGTGGTCGAAGAGGATCGGATGGTTGATGTCGGTCCGCAGCTGGGCGCGGCGGGTGGAGCTGGTGGGGGAGAGGACCACGTCGTGGAAGCGGTCCCGGCCCACCCGGCGCGGGGTCATCGGCGGCGGGAGCGGGATCACGCGGGCGGTGACCTCGTCGAGGTCGCCGTTGCCGCCGCGCAGCCGCTGGTAGACGGACTCGGGCTGGTTGGTGAAGCCCGCCTCGGCGGTGCCCAGGAACTCCCCGTCGCGGGTGGCCGTGACATGCATGGTGAGGCGGGCGAGCCGGCGGCCGCGCCGGGCGATGCCGGAGCAGCGGATGTGCAGGGTGATGTCGGCCGGGCGTGAACCGACCACGAGGGCAGCCGGGTTGGCCGAGTAGCTGAACGTGTCCCAGATCTGGCGGTGGCCGAAGGGGACCTCGTACGCCACGTGGCTGAGCAGCGGGATGGCCTGGCGGACGGACTCGGCCAGGAGGAGCGGGTCGTGGTGGCCCGCGTCGGGTGAGTAGAAGCTGTGGGCGCGGGGCCACTGGGCGGTGACGATGTACTCGTCGGGGGCGACGGGACGCCACCCGGTGAGCAGGACTTCGGAGTGCGCGCTCTTGTGCACGTACTCGCGCGGTAAGGCGCTGCTGAGTACGGCGTGGGCGGGCGAAGCGGTGCGTGTGGTCGAGACGGACATGGGTTGAGCCCCCCTGGAACGTCGGACATGAGCTGGTGCTTGTTCGGCGCTGGTCCTAAAATAAAGGATGTTCGTTTTTTTTGTCGAGAGAGATTAGGTGTCCATGTCAGTCCGCAAGCAGCAACGGGCCCCGCAACTCAGGGCAGTTCAGACCAAAGCGGCCATCCTGCGAGCCGCTGCCGAGGTCTTCGACGAGTTCGGATTCAGTGGGGCCAGCATCAGCAAGATCATGAAGCGGGCGGACGTCACGCAGGGCGGGATGTACTTCCACTTCAGCTCGAAGGAGGAGCTGGCCTACGCGGTGATGGTCGGTCAGGGCGAGGGCCTGGAGTTCCCCGAGGGGGAGGACGGCCTCCAGCACCTGGTGGACATCACGCTCTACCTGGCCGAACAGCTCCAGCACAATCCGGTGCTGCGGGCCGGCGTCCGACTGGCCGTGGAGCAGGGGGAGTTCGGGCTGCGCGACGATGTCGCCTACCAGGCGTGGGTCCTGGAGTTCCGCCAGCAGCTGCGCTTCGCGCGGGCCAAGGGGGAGCTCCAGCCCGATGTGGACGACCACGAGCTGGCCTGGGTCCTCGTCAGCTCCTTCACCGGCGCGCAGCTCTTCTCGCAGGCGTCGACCGGGCGCGCCGATCTGCCGCAGCGGATCGCCTCGCTGTGGCGGTACCTGCTGCCGGCGGTCGCGAGCGACGACACGCGGGGGGCGCTGCGGCTGAGTCTGCCGCCGAAGGAGGGGGCGGGGACGGGGGCGTCGGCGCAGCGGGTGGGGGAGCGGGCGGATGCGGAGTCGGGGTCGGAGTCGGAGAGACGGGGGTGAGCGGGCCGCTGATCGTTCTCACCGGAGCGGCGGGGTTCGTGGGCTCGGCGGTGCTGCGGCGGCTGAGCGCGCGGCACCCCGACGCCGTGGTGCGTGTGGTGTCGCGCAGACCGCTGCCGCCCGATGTGCACCGGGGGCCGTGGGTGCGGGCGGATCTGGCGGAGCCGGAGTCGCTGCGCGGGGTGTGCGAGGGGGCCGACGTCGTGCTGTCCCTGGCCTCCTACGTCGGGCCGGACGCGGGGCGGTGCGAGGCCGTCAACGTGGCGGGGACCGCGGCCCTGGTGGCCGAGGCCGGGCGGGCCGGGGTGGGGGGTGTGGGTGGGGCCGGGGGCGGAGTCAGGGTCGGGGCCGGTGTCGGGGTCGGCGGGATCGTGCAGCTTTCGACCTGTGCCGTGTACGGGGCCGGGCCGCACCGGGGGCAGGACGTGGGCGAGCTGATCCCCGCCCCGGTGTCCGCCGCCAGCAGGAGCCGGCTGGCGGGGGAGCGGGCGGTGCTCGACGCGGGCGGGCTCGTGCTGCGCGCGGGGCTGGTGCTGGGGCCGGGCGACCGGTGGGCCGTACCGGCGCTGGTCGACGCCTTCCGGCGGGTGCCGCGGCGGTGGGGCGGGGGTGCGGGGCGGGCCTCCTTCGTGGACGTCGATGACCTGGCGCGGCTGGTGGTGGGCCTCGCGGTGGGGGAGGGGGCGGGGGCCTGGGCCGTCGCGGGCGGGGGTGTGCTGCATGCGCATCATCCGGAGCCGGTGCGGAATCGGGACCTCATGGAGGCGCTCGGGCGGTACGGGGTGCTGCCGGGTGGGCCGGCGGGTTGGCCGGCGGGCGGGGATCTGGCGTGGGGGGCCTGCCTGGAGGCGCTGGCGGCTGCCCCGGGGTGGGTGAGCGAGCGGCAGTTCACGCTGCTGGCCGGGGACAGCTGGTACCGCGCCGATACGGCCTGGCGGCTGGCGGGGGTCGACCCGGGGCCGGGGCCGCTGGCGCGGCTGGAGCGGGCGGTCGACTGGTACCGGGGACGGGGTGGGATGCCGCCGGGGTGAGGGGGCGGTGGGCTGGCGGGGGCCGTGTGGAGGGGGCGGTGTGAATCTGCCAAAGCCTCAGCGGGATGGGGCGGGGGCGGGGATGCGGGGAAGGGCTGGAGGTAGCGTCCGGCGGGTGACGGCCGGGCCACGGCCGGTCTTTGCCTTTCCCCGCGCGATCTGAGGAGTCGACATGCCCGATCTTTCGAACATCGTCAAGGCGTACGACGTGCGTGGCGTCGTGCCGGACGAGTGGGACGAGTCGTTGGCCGAGCTGTTCGGTGCGGCGTTCGTGGAGGTCGTGGGCGGTTCGGCGATCGTGATCGGCCATGACATGCGGCCTTCGTCGCCGGGCCTGTCGGCGGCGTTCGCGCGGGGCGCGGCGGCGCGGGGCGTGGACGTCACCCTGATCGGCCTGTGCTCGACGGACCAGCTGTACTACGCCTCGGGCTCGATGAACCTGCCGGGCGCGATGTTCACGGCCTCCCACAACCCGGCGCGGTACAACGGCATCAAGATGTGCCGTGCGGGTGCGGCGCCGGTGGGGCAGGACACGGGCCTGTCGCGGATCCGCGAGCTGGTGGAGGGCTGGCTGGACGCCGGCGCCCCGGCGGTGGCGGAGGGCGTGGTCCCGGGCACGGTGACGGAGCAGGACTCCCTGGAGGGCTACGCGGCCCACCTGCGCGGCCTGGTGGACCTGACCTCGATCCGCCCGCTGAAGGTGGTCGTGGACGCGGGCAACGGCATGGGCGGCCACACGGTCCCGACGGTCTTCGCGGGTCTGCCGTTGGACGTGACGGAGATGTACTTCGAGCTGGACGGCACGTTCCCGAACCACGAGGCGAACCCGCTGGACCCGAAGAACATCGTGGACCTGCAGGCGCGGGTGCTGGCGGAGGGCGCGGATCTGGGTATCGCCTTCGACGGGGACGCGGACCGGTGCTTCATCGTGGACGAGCGGGGCGAGGGCGTCTCGCCGTCGGCGATCACGGCGCTGGTGGCTGCGCGGGAGCTGGCCCGTAATGGCGGCTCGGGGACGGTGATCCACAACCTGATCACGTCGTGGTCGGTGCCGGAGGTTGTGCGGGAGGGCGGCGGTACGCCGGTGCGGACGCGGGTGGGGCACTCCTTCATCAAGGAGGAGATGGCGAAGACGGGTGCGATCTTCGGCGGGGAGCATTCGGCGCACTACTACTTCAAGGACTTCTGGAACGCGGACACGGGCATGCTGGCGGCGTTGCATGTGCTGGCGGCTTTGGGGGGCCAGGCGGGCCCGCTCTCGGAGCTGGTGGCGTCGTACGACCGGTACGCGGGCTCGGGCGAGATCAACTCCACGGTGGCGGACCAGTCCGCCCGCCTGGCGGCGGTCAAGGCCGCTTTCGGCTCCCGCGAGGGCGTAACCCTGGACGAACTGGACGGCCTGACGGTCACCGCCGCGGACTGGTGGTTCAACGTCCGAGCCTCGAACACGGAGCCGTTGCTCCGCCTGAACGTGGAGGCCCGCGACGAGGAGACCTTGACCAAGGTCCGCGACGAGGCCCTTGCCCTGATCCGCGCCTGACGCCTGTATAACCCCGGCTCCGCCGGGCCCCGGGCGCTGCCCGGGCCCGCGCCTCAATCGCCGGCGGGGCTGGATTTGGCCCGGCTCCCCGCCCGTCTGCGGCTTGTCGGGGTGACCCCGGCTCCGCCGGGCACCGG
>NZ_JBEYVX010000150.1:0-8169 GCF_040644195.1 Streptomyces sp. NPDC047014
GTCCTCACACCCAAGATCGACGGAGCCACCCACCTCCACCACCACACCCTCCACCACCCCGTCACCACCTTCGTCCTCTACTCCTCCGCCGCCGGCCAACTCGGCACCGCAGGACAAGCCAACTACGCCGCCGCCAACACCTACCTCGACGCCCTCGCCCACCACCGCCGCGCCCACGGACACCCCGCCACCTCCCTCGCCTGGGGCTTCTGGGCCCAACGCACCGGCATGACCCACCACCTCGACAACGAAGAGGTGGAGCGGATGTCCCGTGCGGGCATGCGTCCGCTGGAGGACGCGGAGGGGCTCGCCCTGTTCGACGCGGCCTGCGCGGCCGACGTACCGCTGCAGGTGATCACCCGGCTGTCGCCGTCGGCGCTCAAGGGGGACCCGGAGGCGATGCCCCACCTGTTCCGCGGGCTGGTGCGGAGCACGTCCCGCCGGGTCGTACGGGCGGGCGAGGACGGTGCCGGGCTGGCGACGCGGCTGGCCGCGCTGCCGGCCGCGGAGCGGCACCGCCGGCTGCTGGACCTCGTCCGCTCGAACGCGGCGACCGTACTGGGCCACGCCTCGGCGGAATCCGTCGCGCCGGACCGGTCGTTCAGCGAGCTCGGCTTCGACTCGCTGACCGCCGTGGAGTTCCGCAACCGGCTGGCCACGGCCACCGGCCTGCGGCTGCCGGCCACGCTCGTCTTCGAGCACCCGACACCCGACGCACTGGCCGGGTTCCTGCTCGCGGAGCTCGCCCCCGCGGGGGTCTCCGACGTGGAGGCGGCGCTGTCCGGCGTGGACGCCCTGGAAGCCGCCCTCGCCGCGATCGCGGCGGACGACGGCGACCGCGACCGCGTCACGCGCAGGCTGCGCGGGCTGCTGTCCAAGTGGAGCGCCGGGGACGACGGGCCGGCTCCGGCCCACGGCCTCGACGACCTCGACACCGCCTCCACCGACGACCTCTTCGACGCGATCGACCAGGGCTTCGGGCTCTGACCCACCCCTGGCCGACCGGGAACACACCATCAAGGAGCACTGACCATGTCCGACGAGGACAAGTTCCGCGACTACCTCAAGCGGGCCGTCGCCGAGGCGCGCGGACTCCAGCAACGGCTGCGCGAGGTCGAGGACAAGGCCCGCGAGCCGATCGCGATCGTCGGCATGGCCTGCCGCTACCCGGGCGGGGCGGAGACCCCCGAGGCGCTGTGGGAGCTGGTGTCCGGCGGAACGGACGCGGTCTCGGGCTTCCCCGAGGACCGCGGCTGGGACCTGGACCGGCTCTACCGCACCGACGCCGGCGAGTCGGGTGCCTCGACCACCCTGGAGGGAGGGTTCCTGCACGGGGCCGGCGACTTCGACGCCGACTTCTTCGGGATCTCCCCCGTCGAGGCCACCGCCACGGACCCCCAGCAGCGGCTGCTGCTGGAGACCTCGTGGGAGGCGCTGGAACGCGCCGGGGTGGACCCCCGGACCCTGCGCGGCACCGCCACCGGCGTGTTCTTCGGCGGTACCGGCGGTGACTTCGCCGGGCTGCTCGGCGCCTCGTCGATGGCGTCCGAGGGCTACATGCTGACCGGTACCTCCAGCAGTGTCCTGTCCGGCCGGGTCGCCTACGTGCTCGGGCTGGAGGGGCCCGCGGTCACCGTCGACACGGCTTGCTCCTCCTCCCTGGTGTCCATGCACCTGGCGGTGCAGGCGCTGCGGAAGGGCGAGATCTCGCTGGCGCTGGCCGGCGGCGTCTCCGTGCTGTCCACCCCCGGAGCCTTCCCCGAGTTCTCCCGTCAGGGCGGACTGGCCTCGAACGGCCGGTGCAAGGCGTTCTCCTCGGACGCCGACGGCACCGGCTGGGGCGAGGGCGTCGGCGTGGTCGTCCTGCAGCGGCTGTCCGAGGCCCGGCGCGACGGAAACCGCGTGCTGGCCGTGCTGCGGGAGACCGGGATCAACCAGGACGGCGCCAGCAACGGCCTGACCGCGCCCAGCGGCCCCGCGCAGCGCCGCCTCATCCTGCGGACCCTGGACGGCGCCGGACTGTCCACCGCCGAGGTGGACATGGTGGAGGCGCACGGTACGGGCACCACGCTGGGCGACCCGATCGAGGCGCGGGCCCTGCTGGCCACCTACGGCCAGGACCGCCCCGCGGACGAGCCGCTGTGGCTCGGCTCCATCAAGTCCAACATCGGCCACACCCAGTACGCCGCCGGGGTCAGCGGTGTGATCAAGACGGTCATGGCGCTGCGGCACGGCGTCATGCCCAGGACCCTGCACGTGTCGGAGCCGACCCCGCACGTCGACTGGTCCAAGGGCGCGGTGCGCCTGCTCACCGAGAACCGCGCCTGGCCGGACCGGGGCCGCCCCCGGCGCGCCGCCGTCTCCTCCTTCGGCGTCAGCGGCACCAACGCCCACGTCATCCTGGAGCAGGCTCCGGAGCCCGCCGAGGAGACCGCCGAGGGGGAGGCCGCCCCCGGGACGGCGCTGCCGTCCACGCCGTGGGTGGTCTCCGGCCGCGGTGAGGCCGCGCTGCGTGCCCAGGCCCGGCGGCTCCTGGACCACCTCGCGGAGCACCCGGAGCAGAGCCCGGCGGACGTGGGGCTGTCGCTGGCGGGGACGCGTGCGGCGTTCGAGCACCGGGCGGTCGTCCTGGGCGGTGACCGGGAAGCGCTGCTGGCCGGGCTGCGGGCGGTCGCGGAGGGCGAGGACGGCACCGGTGTGGTGTCGGGCCGGGCCTCGGGCAGTGGTGTGGTGTTCGTGTTCCCGGGTCAGGGTTCGCAGTGGGTCGGCATGGGCCGGGAGCTGTGGGACTCGTCGCCCGTGTTCGCGGAGTCGATGGTGGCGTGCGAGCGCGCGCTGTCGCCGCTGGTGGACTGGTCGTTGCGGGACGTGGTGTTCCGTGACGCGGATGATCCGCTGTGGGGCCGGGTGGATGTGGTCCAGCCGGTGCTGTGGGCGGTGATGGTCTCCCTCGCGGCGGTGTGGCGTTCCTTCGGTGTGGAGCCGGCCGCGGTGATCGGCCACTCGCAGGGGGAGGTTGCCGCCGCGTGCGTCGCCGGGGGCCTGTCGCTGGAGGACGGTGCCCGCGTGGCCGCCGTCCGCTCACGCCTGGTGCTGGAGAAGCTGTCCGGTAAGGGCGGCATGGTGTCGGTGTCCCTGCCGGTCGCGGACGTGGAGGAGCGGATCGCATCCTTCGACGGCCGGGTCGGTGTGGCCGCCGTCAACGGGCCTGCCTCCGTGGTCGTTTCGGGCGAGCCCGAGGCACTGGACGAACTGCTCGCCTCCTGCGAGGCCGACGGCGTGCGGGCACGTCGTATCGCCGTGGATTACGCCTCCCACTCCGCGCAGGTCGACGCCCTCAACGAAGACCTCCTGCGGGAACTCGCCGACATCCAGCCGCAGTCCTCGCCCGTCGCCTTCCACTCCACGGTGACCGGCGAGCAGATGGACACCGCCGGGCTGGACGCCCGCTACTGGCTGCGCAACATGCGCGAGACGGTCGCCTTCGAAGGAGCGGTGCGCGCCACGCTCGGCGAGGGGCACCGGACCCTGCTGGAGATCAGCCCGCACCCCGTGCTGACCATGGCGGTCCAGGAGGCCATCGACAGCGCCGGGGTCACCGCCCACTCGTCCGGCTCGCTGCGGCGCGAGGACGGCGGCACCGGCCGCCTGCTGAACTCGCTCGCCGAGGCGTACGTCGCCGGCGCCCCCGTCGACTGGACCGAGGCGTTCGCCGGTGCCGGCGCCCACCGCGTGGACCTGCCCACGTACGCCTTCCAGCGGCAGCGGTACTGGCTCCGCCTCGCCGCCTCCGGGTCCGGCGACGTGACGGCGGCGGGTCTCGGGAACCCCGGGCACCCGCTGCTGGGCGCCTCCGTCGAGCCCGCGGAGACCGACGGCCTCGTCCTGACCGGCCGCATCTCGCTGCGGGACCATCCGTGGCTGGCCGACCACCGCGTCATGGGTGCGGTACCGCTGCCCGGGACGGCCTTCGTCGAGCTGGCGGTGGTCGCGGGTGATCTGGTCGAGTGCCCGGGGATCGAGGAACTGACCATGGAGGCCGCGCTCCTGCTCCCCGAGAGCGGCGCCCTCGACCTCCAGCTCACGGTGGGCGCCCCCGACGGGACGGGCCGGCGCGAGATCGGTTTCTTCGCCCGTACGGACGACGACGACATCGCGGCGGCCGGCTGGACCCGGCACGGCTCGGGTGTCCTGTGCCCGGCCGTCCCCGTACCGGACGAGGAGCCGGGCGCCTGGCCTCCGGCCGGTGCCGAGCCGCTCGGACTCGACGGGCTGTACGCGCAGTCGCCGGACAGCCCCTTCGCCTACGGGCCCGCCTTCCACGGCCTGCGCGCGGCCTGGTCGCGCGGCCGGGAGGTGTTCGCGGAGGTACGGCTCCCCCGCGAGCTGCACGAGCAGGCTTCCGACTACCTGCTGCACCCGGCGCTGCTGGACGCGGCGCTGCACGCGGTCGGCCTGGGCGAACTGCTGGACACGGGCGGGCAGCCGCTGCGTCCCTTCGCCTGGAACGAGGTGTCCCTGCACGCCGGTGGCGCGACCGCGCTCCGGGTGACCCTGTCCCCCGCCGGGCAGAACGCCGTGTCCCTGCACGCGGCAGACGGCACGGGCGCGCCGGTGATCACGGTCGGTTCGCTGATGCTGAGGCCCGTGGACGTCACGGAACCGGCCGCCGGCCGGTCCGCCGTGCATCCCTCGCTGCTGTCCCTGGCCTGGACCCCGCTGCCGCTTCCGGCGGCGGACGCCGCTCCGTGGGCCGTGCTCGGTACGGCCCCGGCCGGCCGGACGCCGTGGACGGGCCCGGTCGTCCCGCCCCAGGAGTACGCCGATGTCGCCGCGCTGGCCGCGTCGGTGGCCGGGGGCGGGCCCGTACCCCGGTTCGTCCTGCTGGACCTGACGGCCGGTGAGCCCTCCGGGGCCGGGCTCCTCACGGCCACCCGGGAACGCGCCCAGCGGGTCCTGGACGCGGCCCGCGCCTGGGTCGCGGAGGACCTCGACGAGCGGCTCGCCGCGGTCACGCTGGTGGTGGCCACCCGGGACGCGGTGGGTGCGGCGGCGCAGGACCGGACGGCCGGGCTGGCCTCCGCCCCGCTGTGGGGGCTGGTGCGCTCCGTGCAGTCGGAGAATCCCGGCCGGTTCGTGCTGCTGGACACCGACGGGCTGCCCGAGTCCTGGCAGGTGCTGCCGGCCGCGCTCGCGACGGGCGAGGCCGAGATCGCCCTGCGCTCCGGCACCGCGCTGGTCCCCCGGCTCGACCGGACGAGGACGGCCGGGGACACCGGCACGGAACCGCTGCCCGGCACCGCGCTCGACGCGCTCGACCCGGCGGGCACCGTACTGGTGACCGGCGCGACCGGCGGCCTGGGCGCCCTCGTCGCCACCCACCTCGCCGAACGGCACGGCGTACGCAACCTCCTGCTGCTCAGCCGCCGGGGCCCGCGGGCCGAGGGGGCCACCGAGCTCGTCCGGCAGCTGGAGAAGCACGGCGCGACCGTGACCCTGGCGGCCTGCGACGCGGCGGACCGCGAGGCGCTGGCGGCCGTACTCGCCGCGATCCCCGCCGATCAGCCGCTGACCGCGGTGGTGCACTGTGCCGGAACCGCCGAGAACGGCCTGCTGGCCACGCTCGACCCGGGCATGATCGACCGGGTCTTCCGCGCCAAGGTGGACGCCGCGGTCCATCTGCACGAACTGACCGAGGACGTGGACCTGTCGGCCTTCGTGCTGTTCTCGTCGATCGCGGGCACCCTCGGCGGCACCGGGCAGGGCAACTACGCGGCGGCCAACACCTTCCTGGACTCCCTCGCCCGGCACCGGCGGGCCCGCGGCCTCGCCGCCACCTCGCTGGCCTGGGGCCTGTGGGCGACCGAGCGCGGCATGGGCGGCGGCCTCACCGAGGCCGCCTCGGCCGGCACCCCGATGCGCGGGGTGCGGGCCCTGCCCACCGAGGAGGGGCTGGCCCTCTTCGACCTCGGCTGGCGCTCCGCCGAACCGGTGCTGTTCCCGGCCCGCCTGGCCGGCGCCGCGCTGCGCGCCCAGGCCGCCGCCGGGACGCTCCCGCCGGTCCTGCGCGGCCTGTTCCGCACCTCGGCCCGCCGCACGGCGGGCACCGAGACCCAGGACGCGGGCGCCCAGCTGCGCCGCCGGCTGGCGGAGATGATGCCGGTCGAGCGGCAGGAGACCCTGCTCGCCCTGGTCCGCGGGCGGATCGCGGCCGTGCTCGGGCACGGCTCCCCGGACCGCATCGAGGCGGACCGCCCGTTCCGCGATCTCGGCTTCACCTCGCTGACCGCGGTGGAACTGCGCAACCGGCTGAACGCGGCGACCGGCCTGCGCCTCCCGGTGAGCCTCGTCTTCGACTACCCGACGCTGGACGCGCTCGTACCGCTGCTGCTGGGGAAGCTGGTCCCGGACGGCGGCCCGGCGGCCGGGCGGGAGAAGGACGACGAGGAGACGGAGATCCGCCGCCTCCTGGCGACGGTCCCCCTGTCCCGGCTGCGCGAGACGGGCCTGCTGGACCCGCTGCTCGAACTGACCGGGGAGCGGGGCGGGACCAGGCAGGGCGACGCCTCCGACCGCAGTGCCGAGATCCAGTCCATGGACGTGGCGGCGCTGCTCGCGATGGCCAGGAGCACGAGCTCCACGGACGGTACGTCGTCGTCCGCGCACGAAGCGTAATACGGGCGAGGTAAGGGGCGGACTTTAGGGGTCGGCGGCTCATAGCCTCCGAAAGGGCGCCGCCCTCCCCTGCCCCGTCGCCTCGCCCTTCGCGGTCTCTGAACCGCTCCAGCCCGAACCCACAGGAAACCGGAGTTCCTTCCATGAGCGAATCGACCGCCGAACCCATCCCGTTCCCCTTCCCGGACCCGTCCTTCATCGGCGATCTGCCTCCCGAGCTGGCGGAGATCCGCGACGGCGACTCCGTGGTGGAGGTGAAGTTCCCGGACGGCATGGGCGGCTGGCTGGTGACCAAGCACGCGGACATCCGCAAGGTCCTGGTCGACCCCCGGTTCAGCAGCAAGGTCATGGCCGCGGCGGCCGCCGCGATGTCGGAGACCGAGACCGGCAAGCTGATGAACGAGTCCCTCGTCGGCATGGACGCCCCCGAGCACACCCGGCTGCGCAAGCTGGTGTCCAGGGCGTTCACGGCCCGCCGCATGGAGCTGATGCGCCCGCGCGTCGCCCAGCTGGTCGGTGAGTACCTCGACGAGCTGGAGACCAGGCCGCAGCCGGTCGACCTGGTCAAGAACTTCGCACTGCCGCTGCCGGTGCGCGTGATCTGTGAGCTCCTCGGCGTTCCCGCCGAGGACCAGGACACCTTCCACGCCTGGTCCAACGCCCTTCTCGGTGACTGGCAGCAGGTCGTCGAGAAGGAGGCCGCCACGGTGTCGCTGGTGAACTACTTCACCGAGCTGGTCGCGGCCAAGCGCGAGCAGCCCGCCGACGACCTGATGAGCGACCTGATCCGCATCAGCGAGGACGACGAGACGCTCACCACGCGCGAGATCGTAGCCCTCTCCATCGGCATCCTCAGCGCCGGTCACGAGACCACCGCCAACCAGATCGGCATGTTCGTCCTGACCCTGCTGCACAACCCGGACGAGCTCGCGAAGCTGCGGGCCAACCCCGAGGCCGTGCCGCAGGCCGTGGAGGAGCTGCTGCGCTTCGTACCGCTGACCACGACCGGCGGGATCATCCCCCGGCTCACGACCGCCCCGGTCGAGCTGAGCGACGGCAGGACGCTGCCGGCCGGTGTCGTGGTGATGCCCGCCGTGGCCACCGGGAACCGCGACCCCGAGCTGTTCGAGGACGGTGAGCGGCTGAACCTGTCCCGCCAGCCCAACCCGCACCTCGCCTTCGGCGCCGGCATCCACCACTGCCTGGGTGCCCAGCTGGCCCGTATCGAGCTGCAGGAGGCGCTGGCCGCCCTGCTGGCCCGCTTCCCGGACCTCGCGCTCGGCGTGCCGGAGTCGGAGCTGCGGCTCAAGCCGGCCTCGATCGTCCGCGGCCTGGAGTCCCTGCCCCTCACCTGGTAACGGCTCACCCTCCGTACGGCGTCGGCCCCCGGGACCTTCTGGTCCCGGTGCCGCTTGACGAAGCCGAGCTTGTCGCCGACGTTCTCCGCGAAGCCCTCGGGGTCGTAGTCCAGCTGCAGCATGACCTTGGTCTTGC
>NZ_JBEYVX010000151.1:0-8145 GCF_040644195.1 Streptomyces sp. NPDC047014
GCCCGGTTACATTCCGAACCCGGAAGCTAAGCCTTTCAGCGCCGATGGTACTGCAGGGGGGACCCTGTGGGAGAGTAGGACGCCGCCGAACAATCTTTCAAAGGACCCTTGGTCCAGCGTTCAACGCTGGACCAAGGGTCCTTTTTTGTTTTTCCTCTATTTCGCCGAAGCGCGGCCATGGGTTGGTTGCGCGAGAATGACTAGCGGTACCCCGAAGACAGGAGTCACACCCATGTCCAACTCTCCCGACGATCGTCCGGAGCGCGAGCCTCGGCGCAACGACGGTGGTGACAGGGGCGGCTACCGCGGGGGCCGTGACGACCGTGGCGGCGACCGTCCCGCGTTCCGTCGCGACGACCGTGGTGGTCGGCCGGCCGGTGGCGGCGGTTACCGTCGCGACGACCGCGGCGGGCGTCCCGCCGGCGGTGGCGGCGGTGGCGGCTTCCGCCGTGACGACCGTGGTGACCGTGGCGGGGACCGTCCGTCCTACCCGCGTCGTGACGACCGTGCTGGCGACCGTCCTTCGTACCCGCGTCGGGACGACGACCGCGGTGGTTACCGTGGTGGCCGTGACGACCGTGGTGGGGACCGTCCGTCCTTCCGCCGCGACGACCGGGGCGAGCGCTCCTTCGGCGGCGACCGTCCGTCCTACCCGCGCCGTGACGACCGCGGTGGCGACCGTCCCGCGTTCCGTCGCGACGACCGCCGCGATGACCGTGGTGACCGCGGTGGGGACCGTCCGTCGTACCCGCGTCGTGACGACCGTGGTGGCGAGCGTCCCTCGTACCCGCGTCGGGACGACGACCGTGGCGGCTTCCGTGGCGGTCGCGATGACCGTGGTGGGGACCGTCCGTCCTACCCGCGTCGTGATGACCGGGGCGGCGACCGTCCCTCCTTCCGCCGTGACGACCGTGGTAGCGACCGTCCCTCCTACCCGCGTCGGGACGACGACCGTGGCGGCTTCCGTGGTGGCCGCGATGACCGTGGTGGCGACCGTCCGTCCTACCCGCGTCGCGATGACCGGGGCGGCGACCGTCCCTCCTTCCGTCGCGACGACCGGGGCGAGCGTCCCTCGTACCCGCGTCGTGATGACCGTGGTGGCGAGCGTCCCTCGTACCCGCGTCGGGACGACGACCGTGGCGGCTTCCGTGGCGGTCGCGATGACCGTGGTGGGGACCGTCCGTCCTACCCGCGTCGCGATGACCGAGGCAGCGACCGTCCCTCCTTCCGTCGCGACGACCGGGGCGAGCGTCCCTCGTACCCGCGCCGTGATGACGACCGTGGCGGCTTCCGTGGTGGCCGCGATGACCGTGGTGGCGACCGTCCTTCGTACCCGCGTCGCGATGACCGTGGCGGCGACCGTCCCTCCTACCAGCGTCGTGACGACCGCGGTGGCGACCGTCCTTCGTACCCGCGTCGGGACGACGACCGCGGTGGTTACCGTGGCGGCCGTGATGACCGTGGTGGGGACCGTCCGTCCTACCCGCGCCGTGACGACCGTGGCGGCGACCGTGGTGGGTTCCGTGGTGGCCGTGACGATCGCGGTGGTTACCGCGGCGGTCGCGATGACCGTGGCGGCGACCGCGGGGACCGCGGCTACCGGGCGGACCGCGACCGGGACCCGGTCAAGCGCCTCCCCATCGACGAGGACGTCACCGGCCTGGAGATCGACGCCGACGTGCGTCAGGAGCTGCTGAGCCTGCCCAAGGGTCTGGCCGAAGAGGTCTCCAAGAACCTGGTCATGGTCGCCCGTCTGATCGACGAGGACCCCGAGCAGGCGTACGCGTACTCGCGCATCGCCCTGCGTCTGGCCTCCCGCGTCGCAGCCGTCCGCGAGGCCGCCGGCTTCGCCGCGTACGCGACGCAGAAGTACAGCGAGGCCCTGGCCGAGTTCCGCGCCGCCAAGCGCATGACCGGCTCGGTCGAGCTGTGGCCCGTCATGGCCGACTGCGAGCGCGGCCTCGGCCGTCCCGAGCGGGCGCTGGCCATGGCCGGCGAGCCCGAGGTGCAGAAGCTGGACAAGGCCGGCCAGGTCGAGATGCGTCTGGTCGCGGCCGGTGCCCGGCGGGACCAGGGTCAGCTCGACGCGGCCATCGTGACCCTCCAGAGCCCCGAGCTGGCCTCCAGCGCCGTCCAGCCGTGGACCGCGCGCCTGCGGTACGCCTACGCCGACGCCCTCCTGGCCGCCGGTCGTGAGGACGAGGCCCGCGAGTGGTTCGGCAAGGCCCTCGAAGCGGACAAGGACGGCGCCACCGACGCCTCCGACCGCCTCGCGGAGCTCGACGGCGTCGAGTTCGTCGACGCCTCGGCCGATCAGGACGAGGACGACGTCCGCGGCCAGGACCTGGACGACGAGGACCTGGACGACGACGAGGACGAGGACGACGACCAGGACGAGGACGACGACGAGGACCCGGCCGAGGTCGCCGCGGCCGAGCGTGCCACCGACGTCACCGAGTACTACGACGAGGACGACGACGAGTACGAGCCGCTGGAGCGGCCCTCGGACGACTCCGACGCGCGCGGCGGCTCCGACAAGGGCTGATCCCCGCCGAGGCCGAGGCGAGGTCGAGCTGAGGTGAACAAGAAGAAGGGCGGTACCCCCACCGGGGTACCGCCCTTCTTCGTCTCCGCCCGCCCGCTAAGGCCAGCCCGCTCAGGCCCCGCCCGCTCAGGCCAGCCCGCGCAGCACCAGCCCCGTCGCCGGCTTCGGCCCGAAGGACGTGGACTTGCGCGGCATGGTCACGCCCTGCCGGGCCAGGTCCCGTACGACCTCTTCGCGTACGGGATGCAGCAGGACGGCGGTGCCCCCGTGCCGCTCCGCCATGGCCACGGTCGCGGCGGCGTCATGGATGTAGGTGATCTGGTCGGGGGTGTCCGGGATGTTCCAGAGGCCGTCGAGCAGGGTCGCGTGGAGCACGGTGGCGTCCAGGCGGCGCCATGCCTCGGGCCGGTCGTGGCGCACGGTGCGTTCCAGCAGGGCCGGGTCGGGATCGGTGACCAGGTGGAAGCTGCCGTCCCCGGCGACGAGGAAGGCGTTCCCGCGTTCCGAGGCGTCGGCCAGGGCCTCCAGGGCCAGCGGCAGCGGGCCCTGGACCGGCCGGATCCGGAAGTGCTCGCGGACCGCCGCCAGGGCGTCGGCCACCGGGAGGCGGCGCAGCATGCGGTGGATGGCGCGGACCTGGAGGGGGTAGCGGGCGGTGTCCACGAGGAGGACGAGGCCGAAGTCCCAGGCGGTGGGCGAGCCGTGCTCCTCCTGGAGGCGCAGGTAGGTGGCCCAGCGGTGGTGTCCGTCGGCGATGAGCGCCTGGCGGTGGCCGAGATCCGCGGTGACGGCGGCGAGGTCGTCCGGGTCGGTGAGGGCCCACAGGCGGTGCTGTATGCCGTCCTCGGTGGTGGTGCACAGCAGCGGCCGGCTGCGGGCGGTCCGCTCGACGACGGCGGCGGCGCCCGCCGCCGGGTCGTCGCCGCGGTAGGTGAGGAGGAGCGGTTCCAGGTTGGCGGAGGTGGCCCGCATCAGTCCGGCCCGGTCGGTGACCACGTCCGGCATGACGTCCTCGTGGGGGAGGACGATGCCCGCGTCGGCGGTGGACAGGGCGAGCGCGCCGATGACCCCGCGCTGGAGCAGCCCGACCCGGCGCTGTTCGTACACGTACAGGGCGGGTTCGGGGTCGGCGCTGAGGACGCCCTCGGTGAGCCATTCCCGCAGGGTCCGCGCGGCCTGCTCGTTGCGGGCGGCCGGGGTGCCGGCCTGCGGGAGGATCAGGCGGACGATGTTGTGCGGGTCGGCGGACTGGAGGTGGTCGACTCCGTCGGGGCGTACGACCACGTCGTACGGGGGCGAGGTGACGGCGGCGAGGCTGCCGACACGTTCCGGGACGTAGCGCAGGCCGTGGAAGGGGATGAGGCGCAGGCCGTGGTCCGCGGTGCCAGAAGTGGTCATTGGTGCATGGTAAATCGCGTCTCGCCATGCGGGATGATCGGGGCAGTACGGAATCGGACATGATCGATCGCGTGAGGAGCGGCAAGGATGACCCGGCAGATCAGGACCAGTCCGGCGGCGTGTGAGCAGAGTCTGCACCAGGCGTACGACACCGCTCTGCTGGATCTCGACGGTGTGGTGTACGCGGGCGGCGAGGCCATCGCCCACGCGGTGGAGTCCCTGGGCGAGGCCCGGGCGGCGGGCATGCACCTGGCGTACGTGACGAACAACGCGCTGCGGACCCCGGACGCCGTCGCGGAGCACCTGGGGGAGCTGGGCATCCCGACCGAGGCGGGCGAGGTGATCACCTCGGCGCAGGCGGTGGCCCGGCTGATCGCGGAGCAGGTGGAGCCGGGGTCGAAGGTGCTGGTGATCGGCGGGGAGGGGCTGCGGGTCGCGCTGCGCGAGCGCGGTTTGGAGCCGGTGGAGTCGGCCGACGAGGAGGGGCTGGCGGCGGTGGTGCAGGGCTACGGCGGCCCGGACCTGCCGTGGGGCCGCTTCGCCGAGGCGGCGTACGCGGTGAACCGGGGCGTGCCGTGGTTCGCGTCCAACACCGATCTGACGATTCCGGGCACGCGCGGGATCGCGCCGGGGAACGGGGCCGCGGTGGAGGTCGTACGGATCGCCACGGGTGCGGAGCCGCAGGTGGCGGGCAAGCCGCTGCCGCCGATGCACCGGGAGACGGTGCTGCGGACGGGGGCCGAGCGGCCGCTGGTGGTCGGGGACCGGCTGGACACCGACATCGAGGGGGCCTTCAACGGCGAGGTGGACTCGCTGCTGGTGCTGACCGGGGTGACGGACGCCGGGCAGCTGCTGCGGGCCGAGCCGCGGCACCGGCCCACCTATGTGGACCGGGACCTGCGCGGGCTGCTGGCCGGGCAGCCGGAGGTGGAGCCGGTGGACGAGGGCTTCCGGTGCGGGGGCTGGACGGCGGTCGCGCTGAACAACGGGGTGCTGGAGCTGCGCGAGGCGGGCGCGGGCGGCGCGGGCGGCGGTGAGGACACCGGCGCCGGGGATCCGCTCGACGGTCTGCGGGCGCTGTGCGCGGCCGCCTGGACGGCCGCCGGGGACGGGGTGTGCACACTGGACGCGGCGAAGGCACTGGCCAGGCTGGGGCTTGGGCCGTACGGGTGATCCGTGCGGGGTGGAGGGTAGGCTAACCTAACCTCCGTGTTGGTCGACAGTCCCCCCGAACCCGAACGGAGCGCGGCGCCCGAGCAGGGCGCCGACGCCTCCGTGGCCCGCCCCCGCCGTGCCCCGCGCATCGCCGGGCTGGCCGCCGCCCTGGTCGTGCTGGCGCTGATCGCGGTGCTGAGTATCGCCGTCGGCGCCAAGCAGATGCCCCTGGACGAGGTCTGGCACGGCCTCTTCGACTACTCGGGGACGCCCTCCGACGTGGTGGTGCGCGATCTGCGGATCCCGCGCACCCTGCTCGGCCTGATGGTCGGGCTCGGGCTGGGCCTGTCCGGTGCGGTCATGCAGGCGCTGACCCGCAATCCGCTGGCCGAGCCCGGCATCCTCGGCGTGAACGCGGGCGCGGCGGCGGCCGTGGTGTCCGCGATCAGCTTCTTCGGCGCGAGCTCGCTCAGCGAGTTCGTGTGGTGGGCCTTCCTCGGCGCGGCCGTCGTCTCGGTCGTGGTGTACGTGCTCGGCGGCAGCCGCAGCGCCACACCGGTACGGCTCGCCCTCGCCGGTACGGCGGCCAGCGCGGCCCTCGTCGGCTACATCAACGCGGTGCAGCTGATGGACAGCAAGGCGCTGGACAAGCTGCGGTTCTGGACGGTGGGTTCGCTGGCCTCGGCCAATATGGACACCGTCCGGCAGGTGGCGCCCTTCCTGCTGCTCGGCGCGCTGCTGGCGCTGTCGCTGGGCCGGCCGCTCAATGCGATGGCGATGGGCGACGACACGGCGCGCGCGCTCGGCGCGCACCTGACGCGGACCCGGATCCTCGCCATGGTCGCGATCACCCTGCTGTGCGGGGCGGCGACCGCCGCGTGCGGGCCGATCGTCTTCATCGGGCTGATGATCCCGCACCTGGTGCGGGCCTTCACCGGGCCGGACATGCGCTGGGTGCTCGCGTACTCGGCCGTGCTGTCGCCGGTGCTGCTGCTCGGGGCCGATGTCATCGGCCGTGTCGTCACCCGGCCCGCGGAGCTGCAGGTCGGCGTGGTGACCGCGCTGATCGGCGGACCCGTCTTCATCTACCTGGTTCGGCGCAAGAGGATGGCCCAGCTGTGACCGCGACCGACACCTCCCGCGCCCCCCTGCCCGCCGCACCCCGCCGCCGCGGACCGCGTCCGCTGCGCCTGCCCGGCCGGGTCTCGCTGCGCATCGAGCGGCGCGCCCTGGCCGTGGCCCTGCTGCTGGCGGTGGCCGCGCTGGGGATGGCCGTCCTGCTCATCGGCACCGGTGACTTCGACATCGCGCCGTGGGACGTGGTCCAGACCCTGCTGGGCAACGGCACCCCGGCGAACGACTTCATCGTCAACGACCTGCGCCTGCCGCGGGTCCTGGTGGCGCTGCTCGTCGGCGCCGCCCTCGGCATGGCCGGAGCGGTCTTCCAGTCCGTCTCCCGCAATCCGCTGGGCTCCCCGGACCTGCTCGGTTTCAGCTACGGCTCGGTGGTCGGCGCCCTCGTCGTCATCATCCTGTTCAAGGGCGACGCCACCGCGGTGGCGGTCGGGGCGCTGGTCGGCGGTCTGCTCGCCGGAGCCGCCGTCTACCTGCTCGCGTACCAGAAGGGCATCCACGGCTACCGGCTGGTGCTGGTCGGTATCGGTGCCTCCGCGATGCTGATCGCCGCGATCCAGTACCTGATCACGAAGGCCCAGCTGATCGAGGCCACCCGGGCCATGGTGTGGCTGACGGGCTCGCTGGCCGGCCGGGACTGGGCGCAGGTGTGGCCGCTGCTGGCGACCTGCGCGGTGCTCTTCCCGCTGGTCCTCGGCCAGGGCCGGGCGCTGCGGATGATGGAGATGGGCGACGACGCCGCCTACGCGGTCGGGGTACGGGTGGAGCGCACCCGGCTGCTGCTGATGCTGGCGGCGATCCTGCTCACGACCGCGGCGAGCGCCGCGGCGGGGCCGATCAGCTTCGTCGCGCTGGCCGCGCCGCAGCTGGCCCGGCGGCTGACCCGCTCGCCCGGCGCGAACCTGCTGACCGCCGCCCTGATGGGCTCGGTGGTGCTGATGGTGTCCGACTGGGCCTCGCAGCGGGCCTTCGGCGCCGACCAGCTTCCGGTGGGTGTGGTGACCGGGCTCGTGGGCGGCGTGTACCTGCTCTGGCTGCTCGTCACCGAGCGCAAGGCGGGACGTATATGACTGCGACTGACAGCGATCTGAGGAGTACGGAAGTGCAGCGGCTGACCGCGGAGAACGTGACGCTCGGCTACGACCAGCGGGTCATCGCCGAGAACCTGTCGGTGGAGATCCCCGACAACTCCTTCACGGTGATCGTGGGCCCCAACGCCTGCGGGAAGTCGACGCTGCTGCGGGCCCTGTCCCGGATGCTCAAGCCGTCGGCCGGGCGGGTGCTGCTGGACGGGCAGGCCATCGGCTCGCTGCCCGCGAAGAAGGTGGCCAAGACCCTCGGGCTGCTCCCGCAGTCCTCGATCGCGCCGGACGGCATCACGGTGGCCGACCTGGTCTCGCGCGGCCGGTACCCGCACCAGGGGCTGCTGCGGCAGTGGTCGCCGGAGGACGAGCGGGTGGTGAACGAGTCGATGGCCTCCACCGGGGTCGCCGAGCTCGCGGACCGGGCCGTGGACGAGCTGTCGGGCGGGCAGCGCCAGCGCGTGTGGATCGCGATGGCGCTGGCCCAGCAGACCCCGCTGCTGCTGCTGGACGAGCCGACGACCTACCTCGACATCCAGCACCAGATCGATGTCCTGGACCTGTGCGCGGAGCTGCACGAGGAGCAGGGGCGCACGCTGGTCGCGGTGCTCCACGACCTCAACCACGCCGCCCGCTACGCCACGCACCTGATCGCGATGCGCGGCGGGAAGGTGGTCGCGGAGGGGCCGCCGCAGGAGGTGGTGACCGCGGAGCTGGTGGAGAAGGTGTTCGGGCTGCGCTGCCAGGTCATCGACGACCCGGAGACGGGGACGCCGCTGGTGGTCCCGGCCGCGCGCAAGGCCCGTACGCTCGCCGCGCCCGCCGGCTAGC
>NZ_JBEYVX010000152.1:0-8041 GCF_040644195.1 Streptomyces sp. NPDC047014
CGTACGCCGTCGGTACGCCGCCCGGGCCCCGGCGGGAGGCCGGGGGCGCGGGCCGCGTACGGACGCGGGAGCGGTCGGGGGTCATGGGGTCGGGTCAGCTCCGGCCGTGGCGCAGGGCGGGGTGGGCACCGGCGGCGACGAGGTCGGCGACGGCCGCCTTCGGATCGCGGCCGGTCACCAGGGACTCGCCGACGAGGACGGCGTCGGCGCCCTCGTTCGCGTAGGCGATCAGGTCGTGCGGTCCGCGGATGCCGGACTCGGCGACCTTCACGATGTGGGGCGGGATCTCCCCGACGACGCGCTCGAAGGTGGAGCGGTCGACCTTGAGGTCCTTGAGGTTGCGGGCGTTGACGCCGATGATCTTGGCGCCGGCGGCGACGGCCCGTTCCACCTCCTCCTCGTCGTGGACCTCGACGAGCGGGGTCAGGCCGATGGACTCGGCCCGCTCGATGAGGGAGACGAGGGCCTCCTGCTCCAGGGCCGCGACGATCAGCAGCGCGAGGTCGGCGCCGTAGGCACGGGCCTCCCACAGCTGGTACGCCGTGACGATGAAGTCCTTGCGGAGGATCGGGATGTCCACGCGGGCGCGGACGGCCTCCAGGTCCGCGAGCGAGCCGCCGAAGCGGCGCTGCTCGGTCAGGACGGAGATGACAGCCGCACCGCCGGCCTCGTAGTCGGCGGCGAGCCCGGCCGGATCGGCGATGGCGGCCAGCGCGCCCTTGGAGGGGCTGGAGCGCTTGACCTCGCAGATCACCTTGACGCCGTCGCCGCGCAGGGCAGCGACGCCGTCCTTGGCCTGGGGCGCCTTGGCGGCACGCTCCTTGAGCTCGTCGAGGCTCACGCGGGCCTGCCGTTCGGCAAGGTCTTCGCGGACCCCTTCGATGATCTCGTCGAGCACACTCACGCGAGCGGCCCCCTTCCGGGTCGATGACGGTCGGCCGCCCTGCAGACACGTACACCTGCAAGGTCAGCACTCAAATGGTATCCGCCCGGGGCGTCGCCCTCCGCACTCGGTTGACGGCGTCCCAGTAACTGGACAGGCGGAATACGGGCCTCACGCGGGCGCCGTACGGGGTTCAGGGGGCCAGCGCCGCACCGAAAGAGAGATTTCGGACAACGGCGAAAACCAGTACGAGGGCACCCAGCGCCCACCATGAGGCAGGACGCAGCACCACCCTCGGGACCGGCCCGCCGCGCAAGGCGCGAACCAGCCAGACGGCCATGAAACCCGCGAAGACGAAGTAGCCGGCGACGGCGAGCGCGTTCGACCCGAGAGCGGCGGCCAGATCGCCGTGCGCGAACGCGTGCGCGCTGCGCAGGCCCCCGCAGCCGGGGCACAGCAGGCCCGTCAGGCGCAGCATGGGGCAGACGGGGTAGTGGCCGGGCTCGTTCGGGTCCACGGCGCCGACGTAGGCGAAGGCGGACACGGCGCCGGCCAGGTACAGCACCGGCGCGGCGAGCCGCCGCGCCCGGGAGGGCGCGGGGGCGGGCCCGGGGGCAGGCGCGGGAGCCTGCTGGGGCCAGGCGTCCGGCGGCCGGGCGTCAGGGGTACGGGAGGGGTCCACCCGCTGATCCTCTCCGCTCACGACAAAAGGCGCAGCCCGGCGGGGCCACGCCTTTCGGCTGCTGCGCCGCGCGCCGGGACCTAGGCCGGGACCTTGTTGGCGGCGATGACCTCGGCGAGGTCCTTGTGGGCGGCCTTCGGCGCGCCCATGCCCGCGGCCTTCATCCCCATGCCGACGACACCGCCGAGCACGACGACGACCATTCCGGCCCAGAAGCCGAGCGGGTTGGCGAGCACCATGAAGGCGCCGGAGATGCAGAAACCGATGAAGGCGATGATGACACCGGTCCAGGCGGCCGGGGTGTGTCCGTGGCTCGTGCCCGCCATGAGTTGCTCCTCGTTGCTCTGTCGCGCTGCTTCGTCGAACGTGCGGTCCGTGATCGGACGCCCGGGGACATTGTCCCGCACCGGGCGGGTCCGCCCACCAGGGGGGTCCGGTCAGTGGGCCCGGTCGGCGTGCGGCTCCCCGGTCGGGTCCTCGCCGCGGTCCAGAGCCTTCCACAGATCTTCCGGCCGGTCGGGATCCACCGCCGCGACGGCGCGCTGGCGGGGGCTGCCGTCACGCTCGTAGCGGCCGCCCATCGAGGGCCAGCCGCGGCCGAAGCGCAGGGCCAGCAGCCCGGAGGCCAGCAGCAGGACCGCGCCCGCGGCGGTCACGTACGGCCAGGTGGTCTGGGTCAGCCCGGCCACGTGCGCGGCGGTGTCCGCGGTGGTCCGGGCGGCCTCGGCGTCCAGGGCGCTGCGGCCGTCCGCGCCGAGGAGCGCGGACAGGCCCGCGCCCAGGCCGCAGAGCGCGAGCAGGGCCGACACCAGCAGCCGCCCCTTGCCGCGTACGGCGAAGACGGCGATCAGTGCGGCGAGGCCCACGATGGCGAGGGCGGCGGGCAGGCCGGTGACCGATCTGCCGTCGGCGGCGAGCTGGAGGGCGTCACCGCCGATGGCGGCGGTGCCCCGCGCCCAGACCCGGCCGGAGGCGAGCAGGACCACGGTGGCGCCGAGCGCGCCGAGCAGCAGCGCGGCGGCGACGCTGCGGCGGCTGCTGCGGCTGTCCGGGGCCTCGGAGGGCCCGGACGGCTCGGACGGGGCGGCATCGGTTCGGGGCGGGGGTACGGCACTCACGCACCCCACTATCCCCTACGCCCCTACGCGCCGCCCAGGCGGTTCGCCGCTCCCACCGCGCGCAGCACGGCGGCGGCCTTATTGCGGCACTCGTTGTCCTCCAGCTCGGGCACCGAGTCGGCGACGACACCGGCTCCGGCCTGGACGTACGCCGTACCGTCGCGCAGCAGCGCGGTGCGGATGGCGATGGCGGTGTCGGAGTCCCCGGCGAAGTCCAGGTATCCGACGCAGCCGCCGTAGAGGCCGCGGCGGGAGGGCTCCAGCTCCTCGATGATCTGCATGGCGCGCGGCTTGGGCGCGCCGGAGAGGGTGCCCGCCGGGAAGCAGGCGGTGAGGACGTCGAAGGCGGTGCGGCCCTCGGCGACGCGGCCGGTGACGGTGGAGACGATGTGCATGACGTGCGAGTAGCGCTCGATCGACATGAAGTCGACGACCTCCACGGAGCCCGGCTCGCAGACCCGGCCGAGGTCGTTGCGCCCGAGGTCGACGAGCATCAGGTGCTCGGCGCGCTCCTTGGGGTCGGCCAGCAGCTCCTCGGCGAGGTCGTTGTCCTCCTGCGGGGTCGCGCCGCGGTGCCGGGTGCCGGCGATGGGGTGGACCATGGCCCGCCCGTCCTCGACCTTGACCAGCGCCTCGGGGCTGGAGCCGACCACGTCGAAGCCGTTCTCGAAGCGGAAGAGGTACATGTACGGGGAGGGGTTGGTGGCCCGCAGCACCCGGTAGACGTCCAGCGCGGAGGCCGTGCAGGGGGTCTCGAACCGCTGCGAGGGCACCACCTGGAACGCCTCGCCGGCCCGGATGCGCTCCTTGATGTCCTCCACGGCCGCCTGGTACTTCTCGCCGCCCCACAGCGCGGAGAACTCGGGCAGCTCGGAGGCGGGCAGCGGGGCCGGGGCGTAGGGGGCGGGGCGGGCCAGGTCGGCCTGCATGGCGTCGAGGCGGGCGACGGCGTCCGCGTACGCCTCGTCGACCCCGGAGTCGAGGTCGTTGTGGTTGATGGCGTTGGCGATGAGCTGGACGGTGCCGTCCCAGTGGTCCAGGACCGCCAGGTCGGAGGTGAGGAGCATGGTCAGCTCGGGCAGTTGCAGGTCGTCGGCGCCGTGCTCGCCGATGCGCTCCAGGCGGCGCACGATGTCGTAGCCGAGGTAGCCGACCATGCCGCCGGTGAAGGGCGGCATCTCCCCGGCGAGGTCGCGGGGGGTGTGCAGGGCCTCGACGGTGGCGCGCAGGGCCTCCAGCGGGTCGCCGTCGGTGGGTACGCCGACGGGCGGGGTGCCGATCCAGTGGGCGCGGCCGTCCCGGGCGGTCAGGGTGGCGTCGCTGCGCACCCCGATGAAGGAGTACCGGGACCAGGAGCGGCCGTTCTCGGCGGACTCCAGCAGGAAGGTGCCGGGGCGTTCGGCGGCGAGCTTGCGGTAGAGGCCGACGGGGGTGTCCCCGTCGGCGAGCAGCTTGCGGCTCACGGGGATGACGCGGCGGTCGGCCGCCAGCTTGCGGAACGTCTCAAGATCCATTTCGGAGGGACCCTACCTAGTCGGCTGCGCGGAGGAGGACGTCTTCGTCGAAGCAGGTACGTGCCCCGGTGTGGCAGGCCGCTCCGGCCTGGTCCACCCGGACGAGCAGTGTGTCGCCGTCGCAGTCGAGGGCGACGGACTTCACGAGCTGGACGTGGCCGGAGGTGTCCCCTTTCACCCAGTACTCCTGGCGGCTGCGGGACCAGTAGGTGCAGCGGCCGGTGGTCAGCGTGCGGTGCAGGGCCTCGTCGTCCATCCAGCCGAGCATGAGCACCTCACCGGTGTCGTACTGCTGGGCGATGGCCGGTACCAGGCCGTCGGCGGAGCGCTTGAGGCGCGCGGCGACGGCGGGGTCGAGGCCGCTGGGGCGGGGGGACGTACTCATGGAGCCATTGTGCCGGGCGCGGCGGGGCGCGGTGATCCCTGTCCGGCCGGTGGGCGGGCGCCGGGGCCGGTCCGGCCGTAGGCTGGCCCGCATGTCTACCCATGCGAAGCGTGAACGCCTGCTGCTTGCGGACCTGTTGGAGGCGGCCGGTCCGGAGGCCCCCACGCTGTGCGCCGGCTGGACCTGTCGCGAGCTGGCCGCGCACGTGGTGGTCCGGGAGCGGCGGCCGGACGCGGCGGGCGGGCTGGTGCTGGGCGTGCTGAAGGCCCGGCTGGACAAGGCGATGGCGGAGTACACGGCCAAGCCGTACGAGGAGCTGATCCGGCTGATTAGGACCGGGCCGCCGAAGGTGTCGCTGTACGCGCTGAAGCAGATCGACGAGGCGGCGAACGCGGTGGAGTTCTACGTCCACGCGGAGGACGTCCGCCGGGCCCAGCCGGACTGGTCCCCGCGGGAGCTGGACCCGGTCTTCTCGGACGCGCTCTGGTCCCGCCTGGAAAAACTGGCCCGCCTGACGGGCCGGCGCTCACCGGTGGGCCTGGTCCTGCGCCGCCCCGACGGCCGCACGGTGGTGGCCCACAAGGGCACCCCGGTGGTGACGGTAACGGGCGAACCGGGCGAACTGACCCTCTTCTCCTTCGGCCGCCAGGCAGCGGCGGCGGTGGAACTGGCCGGCGAAAAGGAAGCGGTGGCCCGCCTGACGACGGCCGAACTGGGTCTCTAGCCCGTAATGGCGAGCCGGTAGGTGCTCGGCCACGGCCGGTGGCTCCGACTCGGCGGCCGGTCGTGACACCGCGCCCATGCACACGGCCCGCCGGTGATGTCCCGGCGGGCCGTGTGCTGCGCTCATTCTCGTCGCCGCACCATGTCGGTCAGCGTTCGCTCACTTCTCTTCGATCTCGATATTCGACCAGAGCGGGGACTTGCCGAATCCGGCCAGGTAATCCTCGAGAAGAAGAAAGGGCATGGTGCCCGTCGGGGTGCCCTCCCAGACGGTGTCGCATTCCTTGCATACGAGGAACTTCTCCGCGCGACCCCGGACGCGGGCCTTGACCACCCACCCCTGGTCGCATCGGGGACACCAGATCATGTCATTCCTTCCTCACAGCAGCGGATGTGCCGTGATGATTCTATTGGTGCCGGGCACCACGACGATCTTCAATTTCTTTTCCCCCAGCGTTCCGATCGTCTTCCCCATGTCAACGACGTACTTGGCCGGGTCCGACGGATCCGGGGTGCCGCGCTTCAGCCATCCCTCATCGATCAGACCCATGATGTCGCCCATGTCGGGGTTGCTGAAGACGGAATGGGTGGTCTTCGAGGGGTCGGGTACGGCGTGCTCCATGACATGGTCGATGCGGTGACCGTGAGCCGAGCCGGGCTCGTACACGAGACCCGCAGGGGACTCGAACCGATTGCCCCCGAGGCTCTTGAAATTCGTCGGGCAGGTCGAGTTGTGGACGAGGACGGACGCGCCTGCGGTCACCACATAGTGCGTGTGGAGGACATCGACCGTCAGGTTGTACACCCGCATCGGCTCGGTCCAGGCGCGCACGCCGACGAGTTCCTTGAGCTCTCCGTCGGAGGAGCGCAACCGGTCACCGGCCTTGAGACCGGCGGCGCCCACCCAGGCATGCCGGTTCTCGACCCAGAACGGGTGCCCGGCCGTCGCCGTGATGGCCCCCGTGGCATTCCCGGCCGCGCCGTCGGTGTCGACGGTGAGCTCTCGCAGGCTCTTCTGTCCCTCACCGATGATCAGATCGGTGACCGCGTGCCCCTCGGTCCTGCCGGTCTCGGGGTCGGTCGCCAGGACTTGTTCTCCGACCCGCACGTCCTGGATGGGCTTTTGCGTCCCATCGGCCATGAGGACCGGAGTGCCAGGTGCGAAGCTGTTCGGGGCCTTCGATCCGGGCATGCAGGCGGGGATCCTGCGGAACTTCTCGAGGGCTTGCTCGCCCTTGGCGATCAGCTTCTTGGCTGTGGCTGAGGCGTCAAGGAAGTCGTCGAGACCAGTGACGATGCGACTGACCGCCTTGGTGATCGCCGGCATCTCCTTGATGAGCTTGAGCGCCTTGCCCCACGGAAGGGCTCCGACCACGGCCCAGAAGCAGCTCTCGAAGTCACCTTCGGTAATGCAGTTCTTGATGTCCTCGAAGAGAAGGTCGACGATGATCTGACCGCCGTTCTCGACGAGGAAGTCGAGGAAGTCCTTGTTCGCCAGTTGGCGGGCCTTCTCGTACTCCTCCGGCGAGATTCCGGCCGCCTTGAGCGCCGCGATCTCCTCTTCGTTCAGATTCGGGTAGTTACCCTTCTCCTTGACCTCCTTCGCCGCCGCTTCGCGGGCCTTGCGCTTTTGTTCGCGTTCGTATTCCTCGGCCTTCTTCGCCGCCTCGTCCGCCTCCTTGGCGTACGTGTTGGCGTTCTTCGCCGCGGCTTCCGCCGACTTGGCGTGGACCTCGGCCGACTCCGCGAACTTGTTCGCGTCCGACGCGTCCTTCTCCGCCTGGGCCGCGGCGCCCTGGGCGACGCTGGCCTCCTGTTCGGCCAGGCTGGCGGCGCTGTTGGCGGCGGCCGCGTGGTTGTCGGCCTCGGCGGCGGCGCCGCGGGCGCGGGACGCCTCGGCCTCCGCCGCGACGGCGGCGTTGCGGGCCGCGGTCGCGTCCGCGTACGCCTTGTTCGCGGCCGTACGGGCGAGCTTCGCGTCCGCCTGGGCCTGGGCGTCGGCCTGGTTGGCGCGGGCCGCGGCGGCGCGGGCCTTGGCCCCCTCCTCGGCGGCCTGGGCCGCCGACTTCATGGCCGCGGCGGCGGACCGCGCGGCGTTCGCGGACGAGCGCGCCGCGTCGGCGGCGGCCTGGAAGGCCGGGGCGACCTGCGCGTTGGCCCGCTTGGCGGCGGCCTCGGCGGCCTCGGCGGCCTTGACGGCCTCCGCGGCCTTCGCCTCGGCCGAGGCGACCTGCTCGGCGCCCATGTCCAGCGCGGCGGCGGCGACCTCGGCGGCGAAGTCGGCGTCGACGTCCTTGCCGACGAACGGCGCGGTCAGCGCGATGGCCGTGTTGGCCGGCTCGGCGATCCCGGCGGCGGTGCTGCGGGCCGAGGCGGACGCCTTGACGGCGATGCCCGCCTGGACCCGGGCCATGGCGGCCTCGCGGACGGCGCCCTCCGCCTCCTCCTTGGTGCGGTTCGCGGCCTGGAGGGAGTTGTTCGCCGCCATGGCGGCGAGCCCGGCGAGCCGGGCGGCCTCGTGCGCGGCGATACCGGCCCGGGCCTCCTGGGCCGTGGCCTCCGCGGCCTTCTGGTTGGCGCGCAGGGCGGCCGCGTGCGTGAGGGCCGCCTGCGCCTCCGCCCGGTTCGCCGCGGCTCCGGCGGCGGAAGCGGCCGCCTCGGCCTTGTTCGCCGCCGCGTTGGCGCGCGCGGCGTGCGCGGTGGCCTCGGCCGCCGCGGCGCGGGGCCGGGCGGCCG
>NZ_JBEYVX010000153.1:0-7937 GCF_040644195.1 Streptomyces sp. NPDC047014
CATGGCCTCGATGACGGGCAGGCGGACGCGCTGGTAGTCCTCGTCGCCGAGGAAGCCCCGCAGCATCGATTCTGCGAGCAGCCGGCCCGAGGGCAGCCCGGGGCCCGCACCGTCCGCGAGCACCGCCGCCGCGAGCGCGCCGCCCAGCACCCCGGCCAGCGGCAGCGCCCCGCGCTCCTTGTGGGCCAGCAGCAGGCCCCGTACGGCCCCTCCGTACACGGCGGCGGCATGGACCGGCGGCAGCCCCGCCGGGCCCGGGGAGGGCCGCACGGGACCCGCCGCGGCCCCGCCCAGCGCGTCCCGGCACCCCGGGCAGACCAGCACGCGTGCCGCCCCGCACCCCGCGCAGTCCACCGGCAGCACCAGCCCCGCGAGCTCCTGCCACCACTCCCGCATGAACCCAGCCTGACGGCCCGGACCGGGGCCCGCCACCCCTGTGGAAAACCCCGGCGGGCCGGAGGACCCTCCCCGGATCAGGCTCCCCGGATCAGGCGCCCCGGATCAGCCCGGGTAGACCGGCGCCTTGCCGCCCGCGACCGTACGCCACTGCGCGCCCGGCGGCAGCCAGACGATGCCGTCGTCGTCCGAGTACGCCATCACCGGCTTCGGCTTCGCCTCGTCCTCCGTGGCCGCCACCGTCACCGCCGACAGCCCCGTCGCCCCCGGCAGGCTCGCCGCGACCATGGAGCCGTCCGCCAGCATGTAGCGGGCCTGCTGCACCCCGCGGTTCTCCCGGCCCACCACCAGCAGCCGGCCGCGCGGCGCCCAGCTCATCGCCGCCACGTCCACCATCTGCGGGGCCGCCTTGCGCAGCTCCCGCACCGACACCGCCGAGATGTCGGCCTTGCCGTCGGGCCGCTCCACGCGCCCCACGTACAGGGTCTTGCGGCCCGCTGTCTGCTCCACCAGCAGCGCGATCCGCGCCCCGTCGGCGGACATCTTGAGCGAGACGATCCGCCCGTCCAGGCCCGCCACCTGCACCTTCTCGGGAGCCCCGGTGCCGCCCGGCACCCGCCACAGGCCCGGGTGCTGCGCGTCGCTGTCCGCGACCCACACGTCCCCCGCCCCGTCCCAGCTGGGCGCGGTCAGGGTCTCCGCCTTGCCGCCCTTGCCCAGCGGCACCGGCTGCGGCATCGGACCGCCGCCGCCCAGCGAGACCACGTACAGCCCGTGCCCGTCCTCCGACACCACGGCCGCGCGCCGCTCGTCGTACGACACGGCCGCCGAGCTCACCTTGAAGGGAGGCAGCCCCGCCAGCTGGCCCGGCACCGGCTCCGCCTTGGGCTGCTGGTCCTCGCCGCCCGCGTCCAGCCGGATGCGGACCAGCCGCTTCTCGTCGTCGACGAAGTACTGGAACTCGGGGATCTTGGGCCGGTTGGCGATGGCGTCCGCGCTCACCGCCGTCACCGAGCACAGCGAGGACGACTTGGCGTCGGAGCGCAGCAGTTCGACCTGGTCCAGCCGGGAGCCGGTCAGTTCCTTGACCGTGTAGAGCAGCTGCGTGGCCATCTTCTTGCACTGCGGCTGCGCGACGTTGGCCGCCTTGTCGTTCAGCGGCACGCGCAGGGTGTTCTGCCCGTCGTACGAGAGGGACTTGGTGCCCGCGCGCAGCTCCGTACCGGTCGGGAAGCTGGACTCCACCACCGGCGCGAGCCAGCGCGAGGGACCGGCCAGCAGGGACTGGACGGCCTGGGTGGTCGGGTCCATCCGCGAGTCGGGATCGGTGCGCTGGCGTACGTAGACCGGGTCGGCGACGAGCATGCCGCCCGCGAAGTAGTACTTGTTCACCGGCATGTAGATGCGCTGGAAGTCCGACTCGCTGAGCACCAGACCGCTCGGTGGGGTCGAGATCCGCCACTGCTTGTCCTCGTTCTGGACCAGCTGCAGGATCTCCTCGTAGCTCCCGGCGCCGGTCTCCGGCTGGTAGGCGCTGCGCTCGTCGACGGTGCCCAGCTTCTTGCCGCTGACCTTCCAGCGCGGCGGCCCCTCGGGATCCTTCTCGCCCCGCGTCGGGACCCGGTCCAGGCCGGAGGAGAGCACGGTGACGGCCGAGCCGGGCTTCCAGCTCTTCGCGGCGCCCTCGGTGAGGTACTTGCGGGCCGTCTCCAGCTGCGGGTCGTCGCTGGTCATGGCCTCCAGGAAGCCGTCGACGATCTCGGCCGGACTGGCCTTGTCCGCCGGCGGTACGCCGAACACACGCACCGCCGAGTCCACGCCCTGCGAAGCCTGCACCGGGCGGATCTCCCCGCTGGAGGGCATCGAGGCGCAGCCGGCCAGCAGCAGGCCGGCCGTACCGCAGGCGCAGGCCCGTACGGTCCGCAGGCGCCGCCCCCCGGCCCGTGCGCTCCCCGCTCGCGCGTCCACGGGCTCAGCGTCCATCGGCTCGGTCCTCCTGTCGGTCCTGATCGGCGGGACGGGCCACGACCCGGGCCCCGGAGCCCGGCAGCGCCGTCGGGTCGGCGGGCACCGGAACGGCTCCGGCCACCGGCGAGCGCGGCGGTATCGGCGAGCGGTCCCCGCCCTCGGCGGCCGCCCGCCCGGCACCCGCCGTACGGCCCGCGGCCTCGGCGGCGGCCTTGGCCCGGTGGGCCCGCGAGTCCTCCGGCTCCAGCGGGATCGGGGAGCCGCGCAGGGGCTCGTCGGCCGTGCGCGGCAGCGTCAGCCGGAACTGCGAGCCGCCGCCGGGCTCGCCCCACGCCTGGAGCCAGCCGCCGTGCAGCCGCGCGTCCTCGACGGCGATGGACAGCCCGAGGCCGGTCCCGCCGGTGGTGCGCGCCCGCGCCGGGTCGGCCCGCCAGAAGCGGTTGAAGACGCGGGTGGCCTCGCCGGGCTTGAGGCCGACGCCGTAGTCCCGTACGGCGATGGCGACGGCCCCGCCCGCGGACGCGAGCCGGACCACCACGTCACGGCCCTCGCCGTGCTCCACCGCGTTGACCACCAGGTTGCGCAGCACGCGCTCGACGCGCCGCGAGTCGGCCTCCGCGATCACCGGCTGGGTGTCTCCGAGGACCCGGATCCGGGTGCCCTTGTGCTCGGCCAGCGGCTCCGCCCCGTCGATGACCCGGCGCACGACGTCCCGCAGGTCGATCGGCTCGGCCTCCAGGGCCGCCGCGCCCGCGTCGAAGCGGCTGATCTCCAGCAGGTCCGCGAGCAGCGACTCGAAGCGGTCGAGCTGCCCCGCGAGCAGTTCCGCGGAGCGCGCGGTGACCGGGTCGAAGTCGACCCGGGCGTCGTGGATGACATCGGCCGCCATCCGTACCGTCGTCAGCGGGGTCCGCAACTCGTGGCTGACGTCCGAGACGAAGCGGCGCTGCATCCGGGACAGCTCCTCCAGCTGCTGGATCTTGTTCTGGAGGTTCTGGGCCATCTTGTTGAACGCCTCGCCCAGCCGCGCGATGTCGTCCTCGCCGGTGACCTTCATCCGCTCCTGGAGCCTGCCCGCCGACAGCCGCTCCGCGATCCCGGCGGCCATCCGCACGGGGCTCACGACCTGCCGTACGACCAGCCAGGCGATCCCGGAGAGCAGGACCACGACGAACAGGCCGGCGGTGGCGATGGTGCTCTTGACCAGGTTGAGGGACTCCTCCTCCTGGGTCAGCGGGAAGAGGTAGTACAGGTCGTACGGGTCGCCGTTGATGTCGGTGAGCCGCTTGCCCACCACCAGCGCCGACTCGGGCCGCTTCTGCTCGGCGCCGCTCGTGTAGCGGATCTCCGAGAAGGTCTTGAAGGTGCCGGTCGCGTGGTTGACGGCCTGGCGCAGCCGCAGCGGGACACTGGCCGTCGGATCCACGTTCCCCGAGGCACGGGCACCGCGGACGCCCTGGGCGCCCGGCTGGGTCTGCTCCCCGGTGCCGGCGCCGAGCGCGGCCACCTCGAAGGCGGTCTGGCCGCCGCTCGCCAGCTGCTTGACCAGCGAGTTCATCCACGTACTGGCATCACGGCCGACCTTGCTGTCGGCGGCGTCGGGCCCGTCCGCGGTGGCCGGGGTGTTCGCCTTCTCCTGGGCCACGGCGAACCCGCCCGCGGCCTGGCTCTGCGCGGCCTCCTCCTTCGCGTCGAGGAGGCCCTTGCTGACCTGCGCGATGACGACGAAGCCCAGCGCGAGCACCACGGACAGCGATATCAGCAGTGTCGCGGCCACCACCCGGAGCTGGATGTTGCGCCGCCACAGGCGGACCGCGGGCAGCAGCGGCCGCCGTACGAGACGCACGATCAGCCGCAGCACCCGGCCCGCGGGCGCACCGCCGCGCAGCAGGCGGCCGGCGCGCAGGTTCCACCGGCGGGAACCGCCCCGGCTCCCGCCGGACTCACCGGACTGCACGTCAGCTGGGTCCGGCCTTGTAGCCGACACCACGCACCGTCACGACGATCTCGGGGCGCTCCGGGTCCTTCTCGACCTTGGAGCGCAGCCGCTGCACATGCACGTTGACCAGGCGGGTGTCCGCCGCGTGCCGGTAGCCCCAGACCTGCTCCAGCAGCACCTCGCGGGTGAACACCTGCCAGGGCTTGCGCGCGAGCGCGACCAGCAGGTCGAACTCCAGCGGGGTCAGGGCGATCGAGGCGCCGTCGCGCTTGACCGAGTGCCCGGCGACGTCGATGACCAGGTCACCGATGGCCAGCTGCTCGGGCGCGGGCTCCTCCGACCGGCGCAGGCGGGCCCGGATACGGGCCACCAGCTCCTTCGGCTTGAACGGCTTGACGATGTAGTCGTCGGCCCCGGACTCCAGGCCCACGACCACGTCCACCGTGTCGCTCTTGGCGGTCAGCATGACGATCGGCACGCCGGACTCGGCCCGGATCAGCCTGCACACCTCTATGCCGTCCCGTCCGGGCAGCATGAGGTCGAGGAGCACCAGATCGGGCTTCGCCTCCCGGAAGGCAGCCAGTGCCTTGTCACCGTCCGCTACGAACGACGGCTCAAAACCTTCTCCACGCAGCACAATGCCGAGCATCTCGGCCAGCGCGGTGTCGTCGTCGACGACAAGGACTCGTCCCTTCATGGTTGACATCATCCCATTAGCCAATCGTTACCCGTCGGTGAGCTGCCCCACAGCCAGAAAGGCTGGAAATCGCCCCTCGGACCTGCGTGGAGATCAGCCCCACCAGTCTGCCTCGGATCCGGGGGACAATCGAAGGCACGGGCGGCCGCGGATCCGGGGGACGGCTGGTCCGTACGGGTCCCTCACATGGCACGATGGCAGCGACCGGCGCCCCCGCCGCAGCAGGTGCACCTGAAGGAGCGACGATGAACGACTCTCCGGGCTGGGCTACGCCCGGACCCCCGTCCGACGAGAACCGCCGCGGCGATGCCCCCGCGGCCACCCCGGACGAGGCGTCGGCGGACCCCAACCGGCCCGCAGGGCCTGCGGAACCGAGCGAGGACGCGCAGCCGACCCAGTCGCCGACGGAACGCACCCAGGGCCCGGCGAAGCCGTCCGAGTCGGCGCAGCCGACCGAAGACGCCCGGCCCGCCGAGTCGGCGCAGGACCCCGCGCAGGCGGCGCAGCCCACCCCGGCCGCACAGCCCGCCGAGTCGGCGCAGGCTGCAAGGCCCGCCGAGGGCTCCCAGCCGACGGAGTCGGGTGAGCCCGGCCAGGCGGCGCAGCCGGCGCAGGCCGCACAGCCCGCCGAGGCGGCGCAGCCGGCTCAGGCCGCAAGGCCCGCCGAAGGCGCCCAGGCGGCGCAGCCCGCCGCGCCCGCGCGGGACGCGCAGCCGACGCAGTCGGGCGAGCCCGCGGAGCCCGGCCAGGGCACGCAGGCGGCGCAGCCGGCCGAGGGGGCCCAGCGGGCTCGGGCCGCCAGTCAGTGGGCGCAGCCCGGCGAGCCCGGCCAGGGCGCGCAGCCCGGCGCGGGAGCGCAGGCGGCGGGTGGCGGGCCGAAGTGGTCCGCCGAGCAGCCTCCGCCCGGCCAGTGGTCCAACCCCGGCACGACGCCGCAGGCACCCGCATCCACACCCACACCCACCCCGGCCCAGGCCCCTGCCCAGGGCGGCGGCTGGGGCCGGCAGACCGGCGGAGCCCCGTACGCGGGCCAGTACGGCTACCCCGGCGGCCCCGGCCAGTGGGGCCACCTGCCCCCCGCCGCCAAGCCCGGCGTCATCCCGCTGCGCCCCCTCGGCCTCGGCGAGATCCTCGACGGCTCGGTCGCCACCATGCGTACGCACTGGCGTTCCGTCATCCCCATCACCCTGGTCGTCGCCACCGTCCTCCAGGTGATCACCGTCCTGATGCAGAAGTTCCTGCTCGACGACGTCGTCTTCACCCCCACCGAGAACATGACCCCGGAAGAGGCCCTGAACAGCCTCGGCGACACCGTGGGCAGCACCCTCGCCGTCTCGGGGATCACGCAGTTCCTCCAGGCGCTCGGCACCCTCGTCGTCACCGCCATGCTCACCATGATCTTCAGCCGCGCCGTACTCGGCCGGCACTCCTCGGTCTCCGAGGCATGGCGCGACGCCCGCCCCCAGCTGCTCCGCCTCATCGGCCTCACCCTGCTGATGGCCCTCGGCGCCCTCGTCCTCGGCGCCGTCCTCATCGCCCCCGGCGCCCTCGCCGGCAGCGTCGGCCTCGTCATCCTCGGCGTCTTCCTCTGGCTGCCGCTGATCATCTGGCTCGGCATCAAGTTCGCCCTGGCCTCGCCCGCCCTGATGCTGGAGAAGAGCCCCGTCATCAAGGCGTTCGCCCGCTCCTCGAAGCTCGTCCAGGGCGCCTGGTGGCGCATCTTCGGCATCACGCTCCTCACCAGCCTCATCGCCTTCTTCGTGGCGATGGTGATCGTGACCCCGTTCCAGCTCCTCGGGCATTTCGCCTTCGGCGGCGGGTTCGACACCCTCGCGGACCCCGGCGCCCAGACCGCCTGGGGCTCGCTGATCTTCTCCGGCATCGGCCTGATCATCGCCCAGACGATCATCATGCCGATCCAGTCCGGCGTGACCGTCCTCCTCTACGTCGACCAGCGCATCCGGCGCGAGGGCCTCGACCTCGAACTCGCCCGGGCCGCCGGCATCGAGAACTACGGCACGACCGGAGGCTGACGGTGAGCACGGGGGGCCTCATCGCCCGCGCCACGGCCCTCCTGCCCGGCGCGGAGACACCACCGGTCACGACACCGCGCGAACCCGCCCGCGAGGCGGCCGAACGCGAACTGTCCAAGCCGATGTACCACGAGAACGACCCGAGCCTCATCGACCGCGCCCTGCGCGCGTTCTTCGACTGGCTCGACGACCTGTTCGGCGCCGCCGCCGGGGCGACCCCCGGCGGCGCGGTCGGCCTGCTCGCCGTCGTCCTCGTGATCGCCCTCTCCGCCACCGCCCTGTGGTGGCGCCTGGGCGCCCCCCGCCGCACCGCCACCACCGCCCCCGCCCTCTTCCCCGACGGCATCCGCAGC
Organism: Streptomyces sp. NPDC047014; assembly: GCF_040644195.1. Classification (NCBI taxonomy): domain Bacteria; kingdom Bacillati; phylum Actinomycetota; class Actinomycetes; order Kitasatosporales; family Streptomycetaceae; genus Streptomyces; species Streptomyces sp. NPDC047014. The sequence goes on from NZ_JBEYVX010000153.1 coordinate 7,387, forward strand.
GCCGCCGACCACCGCACGGCCGCCGAGGCCCACGCCGCCGCCGGCCGCTGGAACGAAGCCGTCCAGGAACGCATGCGCGCCATCGTCCGCTCCCTGGAGGAGCGCACCCTCCTCGACCCCCGCCCGGGCCGCACCGCCGACGAGGCCGCCACCGAAGCCGCCCAGTCCCTCCCGTCCCAAGCCCAGGCCCTCCACGCAGCGGCCCGCACCTTCGACGACATCACGTACGGCGGCCGCCCCGCGGCCCCCACCACGTACGCCACTTTCCGCACCCTGGACGACTCCTTGTCCCACACCAGGCCGTCCCTCCCCACCCCCACCCCATGACCCCCACCCCGGACCCCGCGGCCGGCTCCGACACGCCCGATACGGACGCCCCCCACCCGCATCCCGCACCCGAACCCGACGCGGCCGAACCAAGCACCCCCCACCCGGATCCGGCCGACGGGTCCGACCCGGCCGGGGTCGGATGTGTGTCGGGGCGCTCCCCGCAGGGCGCCGAACGCACCACCGCCGCACCCACCGACCCCGAGCCCCGTTCGGCGCCCGAG
>NZ_JBEYVX010000154.1:0-7769 GCF_040644195.1 Streptomyces sp. NPDC047014
AGTTATTACTTCGAGAAGTACGACATGGGTTACATCATGGGCATGCTGGCCCATGAGATCGGCCTGCACCCTCTCGCCTCCAAGAACACGAAGATTCCGGAGGAAGAGGACCTGTATGCGGGCATGCCCCTGCAGGTCCCGGGTCTGGAGACTTTGAAGAATCCGCGTTTCATGAACACGCTGGACGCCGGTCAGGCTGACCACGTCATGGCCGCTTTCCCGCACACGATCCGCCACGGCATCTACCGGGACATCGTCGTCGAGATGGCCGAGGTTATGGCCCGGCACGCACGCGTGAACGTGGCGGGCGCGAAGGCCAAGGACGTCACGGACCTGATCGACACCTACCTGATGGATCTCGCTTCCATCGCGGTCACCAACGACCACCGTGGCAAGGCGATCCTGGACTCCAGCTACACAGCACGGGCCTACAACGCCTACAAGAGCCAGCTGGCTGAGCATCTCCCTCAGAACAGCCCGGTCCGTGCCCTGCTGCCTTCGGACAAGAGTCGAATGGGTGTCCTGGGGGACTTCGCCAAGCTCGCCTCCTACGTCGGTACCTACAACAGCGGCGACAGCATCCAGCGGCCTGCCGCCGCCCCAACCCCGGCGCCCGGAAACGCCGACGAGGCCCGCCCCCGGCTTCCCCAGGCCGACGGAAACCCCACCCCCGACACCGCACCCGCGGCAGCGGAACCGGTCCTGCGTCCGTTCAAGCTGGGGGATTTCGAGTTCACCAACCTGAACCAGACGGACAAGTACCTCGACAGGGCGGTCCGGATCATCGAGCTGCTGGACGAGCACCCGACCATCAAGCAGTACGTGGCCGGCCGTCCGGTCCGCATCACCCTGCACGTCCGCACGACCGAGACCCCGGCCGACGTCCGGGATCTCGGCGACGAGGGTGTGCAGATCAATCTGGCCAGTTATTACTTCGAGAAGTACGACATGGGCTACATCATGGGCATGCTGGCCCATGAGATCGGCCTGCATCCCCTGGCTTCCCAGAACACGAAGATCCCGGAGGAAGAGGACCTTTACGCGAGGACGCCGCTGCCCGTTCCGGGCTTGGAGACCTTGAAGAACCCGCGTTTCATGAACACCTTGGATGCGGGCCAGGCCGACCACATCATGGCGGCGTTCCCGCAAACCATCCGCCACGGCATCTACCGCGACATCGTCGTCGAGATGGCCGAGGTTATGGCCCGGCATGCACGTGTGAACGTGGCGGGTGCGAGGGCGAGGGACGTCACGGATCTGATCGACACGTACTTGATGGATCTCGCTTCCATCGCGGTCACCAACGACCACCGTGGCAAGGCGGTCCTGGATCCGGCCTATACGGCACGGGCGTACAACGCCTACAAGAGTCAGCTGGCTGAGCACCTTCCTCAGAACAGTCCGGTCCGTGCGCTGCTGCCTTCGGACAAGAGCCGGTTCGGTGTGCTCGGAGACTTCACGCGACTCGCCAGCAATGTCGGCACCTATAACAGCGGCGACAGCATTCAGCAGCCCGCGGCCCCGGAACAGCCTGCGGGTAACGCCGGCGAGGCTCGCCCCAGGCTTCCCGAGTCCGGTGTCGGTACGGGCACCGCGCCGCAGACCGAGTCGCCCATCGCCCCGCCTACCGCCCCGCGTACTTCGTCGCCGGGGGGCGGTGCGCGCGACCACCGTCCGCGGTTTGTGGTGCGGTCCGGTTTCGATGCCCGGCGGTTCTCGTACCGGGGCGAGCCGGTCACCGACCTCACGGTCCGTATCGCGCTGCGCGGCACGAACGAGGAGGCCACTCATGTGTTCGACCAGCTCCAGGCGGGTGTGGAGGAGTTCCTGAACGCCCCGGAGTACCGTCTGCCGAACGGCGACCGTCTGCACGTGACCGTAGAGCTCGTCGACCCCACCGACACGCCGCACCTGACCGTGGACTTGGCGGGCCGGGACCGGGCGATGGACCAGGTCACCTGGTGGGCCGATGCCGCGCCGGTGCAGTTCGTGCACGAACTCACCCACCAGCTGGGCCTGCGTGACGAGTACCGGGATACCGATTCTCCGCAGCGCCCTCACATTCTCGGCAGTCTGCTGGGCGACATCGACGAGGCTCCCGAAGACGCCTCGCTCACTCCCGCGGGCCTTCGCGACCGGCACCTGGCCCTGCTCGGCGCGCTCATCGGGGACATCACCCCGGCGCCCCAGCAGGACGACGACGGGACCTGGGCGCAGGCCCGGGAGACTGCTGCCAAGGAACTTCGCGAGGCTGTGTGGGTTGACCCGGTGTCTCTGCCCCGGCCCGCCGACAGTGCGACGGCCACCGGGGTCCCGGCTCACATGCAGCAGGACCAGGACCAGGCGTCTGCTCTGCGTCCGTTCAAGCTGGGGGACTTCGAGTTCACCAACCTGAACCAGACGGAGAAGTATCTCGACAGAGCGGTCCGGATCATCGGGCTGTTGGACGAGCACCCGACCATCAAGCAGTACGTCGGCGGCCGTCCGGTCCGGATCACTCTGCACGTGCGGACCACGGAGACGCCGGCCGATGTCCGGGATCTCGGCGATGAGGGTGTGCAGATCAACCTGGCCAGTTATTACTTCGAGAAGTACGACATGGGTTACATCATGGGCATGCTGGCCCATGAGATCGGCCTGCACCCCTTGGCTTCCAAGAACACCAAGATCCCGGAGGAGGAGGACCTGTATGCGGGGATGCCGTTGCAGGTGCCGGGTCTGGAGACTTTGAACAATCCGCGTTTCATGAACACCTTGGACGCGGGCCAGGCTGACCACGTCATGGCGGCTTTCCCGCACACCATCCGCCACGGGATCTACCGCGACATCGTCGTCGAGATGGCCGAGGTAATGGCCCGGCACGCACGCGTCGGCGCCCCTGGTGCGAAGGCGAAGGACGTTACGGATCTGATTGACACGTACTTGATGGATCTCGCTTCCATCGCGGTCACCAACGACCACCGTGGCAAAGCGGTCCTGGACCCGGCATATACAGCACGGTCCTACAACGCCTACAAGAGCCAACTCGCTGAGCACCTGCCCCAGAACAGCCCGGTCCGTGCGCTGTTGCCCTCGGACAAGAGCCGGTTCGGTGTGCTCGGAGACTTCACCCGCCTGGCCAGCAACGTCGGCACCTATAACAGCGGCGACAGCATCCAGCGGCCCGCCACCGTCCCGACCCCGGCGCCCGGCAATGACGGCGAGGCCCGCCCGCGGCTTCCTCAGGCCGACAACAACACCGCCGACACGACACCCACCCCGGCCCAGCCGGTCCTGCGTCCGTTCAAGCTGGGGGACTTCGAGTTCACCAACCTGAACCAGACGGAGAAGTACCTCGACAAGGCGGTCCGGATCATCGGACTGCTGGACGAGCACCCCACCATCAAGCAATACGTGGCCGGCCGTCCCGTCCGCATCACCCTGCACGTGCGCACGACCGAGACCCCGGCCGACGTACGCGACCTCGGCGACGAGGGCGTGCAGATCAACCTGGCCAGCTACTACTTCGAGAAGTATGAGACCGGTTACATCATGGGCATGCTGGCCCATGAGATCGGCCTGCACCCTCTCGCCTCCAAGAACACGAAGATTCCGGAGGAAGAAGACCTGTACGCGGGCATGCCGCTGCACGTCCCCGGTCTGGAGAGCCTGAAGAATCCGCGTTTCATGAACACGCTGGATGCGGGTCAGGCTGACCACGTCATGGCGGCTTTCCCGCACACGATCCGCCATGGGATCTATCGGGACATCGTCGTCGAGATGGCCGAGGTTATGGCCCGGCACGCACGCGTGAACGTGGCGGGTGCCAAGGCCAAGGACGTTACGGATCTGATCGACACGTACTTGATGGATCTCGCTTCCATCGCGGTCACCAACGACCACCGGGGCAAGGCGGTCCTGGACCCGGCCTACACGGCACGGTCCTACAACGCCTACAAGAGTCAGCTGGCCGAGCATCTTCCTCAGAACAGCCCGGTCCGTGCCCTGCTGCCTTCGGACAAGAGCCGGTTCGGTGTCCTTGGGGACTTCACGCGACTCGCCAGCAACGTCGGTACCTACAACAGTGGCGACAGCATCCAGCAGCCCGCCGTCCCCACCCCGGCACCCGGAAACGCCGACGAGGCCCGCCCCAGGCTTCCCGAGTCCGGTGCCGACACGGGTACGGCGCCGCGGACCGAGTCGTCGATCACCCCGCCCACCGCGTCGCCGGGGCACGGTGCGCGTGACCGCCGTCCGCGGTTCGTGGTGCGGTCCGGCTTTGATGCCCGGCGGTTTTCGTACCGGGGTGAGCCGGTTACTGACCTCACAGTCCGTATCGCGCTGCGCGGCACAGACGAGGAGGCCACTCGTGTGTTCGGCCAGCTCGAGGCGGGTGTGCAGGAGTTCCTGAACGCGCCGGAGTACCGTCTGCCGAGCGGTGACCGGCTGCACGTGACCGTGGAGCTCGTCGACCCCGCCGACGCACCGCACCTGACGGTGGATCTTGCGGGCCGGGATCGGGCGATGGATCAGATCACGTGGTGGGCCGATGCCGCGCCGGTGCAGTTCGTGCACGAACTCACCCACCAGCTCGGCCTGCGCGACGAGTACCGGGACACCGATTCCCCGCAGCGCCCTCACATTCTCGGCAGCCTGCTGGGCGGCATCGATGAGGCTCCCGAAGACAGCTCCCTCGCTCCCGCGGGCTTGCGGGACCGGCATTTGGCTCTGCTCGGCGCGCTCATCGGGGATGTCACCCCGGCGCCCCAGCAGGACGACGACGGGACCGACGGGAGCTGGGCGCAGGCCCGGGAGACTGCCGCCAAGGAACTTCGCGAGGCTGTGTGGGTCGACCCTGTGTCTCTGCCCCGGCCCGCCGACAGTGCGACGGCCACCGGGGTCCCGGCTCACATGCAGCAGGACCAGGACCAGGCGCAGGCGTCTGCTTTGCGTCCGTTCAAGCTGGGGGATTTCGAGTTCACCAACCTGAATCAGACGGAGAAGTACCTCGACAGGGCGGTCCGGATCATCGAGCTGCTGGACGAGCACCCGACCATCAAGCAGTACGTGGCCGGCCGTCCCGTCCGGATCACCCTGCACGTCCGCACGACCGAAACCCCGGCCGATGTCCGGGACCTCGGTGATCAGGGTGTGCAGATCAATCTGGCCAGTTATTACTTTGAGAAGTACGACATGGGTTACATCATGGGCATGCTTGCCCATGAGATCGGCCTGCACCCTCTCGCTTCCAAGAACACGAAGATCCCGGAGGAAGAGGACCTTTACGCGAGGATGCCGCTGCCCGTTCCGGGCTTGGAGACCTTGAAGAACCCGCGTTTCATGAACACGCTGGACGCCGGTCAGGCCGACCACGTCATGGCGGCGTTCCCGCACACCATCCGCCATGGGATCTATCGGGACATCGTCGTCGAGATGGCCGAGGTTATGGCCCGGCATGCACGTGTGAACGTGGCGGGCGCGAAGGCCAAGGACGTCACGGACCTGATCGACACCTACCTGATGGACCTCGCCTCCATCGCGGTCACCAACGATCACCGTGGCAAGGCGGTCCTGGACCCGGCCTATACGGCACGGTCCTACAACGCCTACAAGAGTCAGCTGGCTGAGCATCTGCCTCAGAACAGTCCGGTCCGTGCGCTGCTGCCTTCGGATAAGAGCCGGTTCGGTGTGCTCGGAGACTTCACCCGCCTGGCCAGCAATGTCGGTACCTATAACAGCGGCGACAGCATCCAGCGGCCTGCCGCCGCCCCGACTCCGGCGCCCGGAAACGCCGACGAGGCCCGCCCCCGGCTTCCCCAGGCCGACGGAAACCCCACCCCCGACACCGCGCCCGCGGCAGCGGAACCGGTCCTGCGTCCGTTCAAGCTGGGGGACTTCGAGTTCACCAACCTGAATCAGACGGAGAAGTATCTCGACAAGGCGGTCCGGATCATCGGGCTGTTGGACGAGCACCCGACCATCAAGCAGTATGTCGGCGGCCGTCCGGTCCGGATCACCTTGCACGTGCGGACCACGGAGACGCCGGCCGACGTGCGCGACCTCGGAGACGAGGGTGTGCAGATCAACCTGGCCAGTTACTACTTCGAGAAGTACGACATGGGTTACATCATGGGCATGCTCGCCCATGAGATCGGCCTGCACCCCTTGGCTTCCAAGAACACCAAGATCCCGGAGGAGGAGGACCTGTATGCGGGGATGCCGTTGCAGGTGCCGGGTCTGGAGACCTTGAACAATCCGCGTTTCATGAACACCTTGGACGCGGGCCAGGCTGACCACGTCATGGCGGCTTTCCCCCACACGATCCGCCACGGGATCTATCGGGACATCGTCGTCGAGATGGCCGAGGTAATGGCCCGGCACGCACGCGTCGGCGCCCCTGGTGCGAAGGCGAAGGACGTCACGGATCTGATCGACACGTACTTGATGGATCTCGCTTCCATCGCGGTCACCAACGACCATCGGGGCAAGGCGGTCCTGGACCCGGCTTATACAGCACGGTCCTACAACGCCTACAAGAGTCAGCTGGCTGAGCACCTGCCCCAGAACAGCCCGGTCCGTGCGCTGCTGCCTTCGGATAAGAGCCGGTTCGGTGTCCTGGGAGACTTCACCCGCCTGGCCAGCAATGTCGGTACCTACAACAGCGGCGACAGCATCCAGCGGCCCGCAGTCCAGGACCAGCCTGCGGGTAACGCCGGCGAGGCCCGCCCCAGGCTTCCCGAGTCCGGTGCCGGTACGGGCACCGCGCCGCAGACCGAGCCGCCCACCGCGTCGCCGGGGCACGGTGCGCGTGACCGCCGTCCGCGGTTTGTGGTGCGGTCCGGTTTCGATGCCCGGCGGTTCTCTTACCGGGGCGAGTCGGTTACTGACCTCACGGTCCGGATCGCGCTGCGGGGCACGGATGAGGAGGCCACTCGTGTGTTCGGCCAGCTCGAGGCGGGTGTGGAGGAGTTCCTGAATGCCCCGGAGTACCGTCTGCCGAACGGTGACCGGCTGCATGTGACCGTGGAGCTTGTGGATCCCACGGATGCACCGCACCTGACGGTGGATCTGGCGGGCCGGGACCGGGCGATGGATCAGATCACGTGGTGGGCGGATGCTGCGCCGGTGCAGTTCGTGCACGAACTCACCCACCAGCTCGGCCTGCGTGACGAGTACCGGGATACGGATTCTCCGCAGCGCCCTCACATTCTCGGCAGCCTGCTGGGCGACATCGACGAGGCTCCCGAGGACGCCTCGCTCACTCCCGCGGGCCTTCGCGACCGGCATTTGGCTCTGCTCGGCGCGCTCATTGGGGACGTCACCCCGGCGTCCCAGCAGGACGACGAGGGGACCGACGGGAGTTGGGCGCAGGCCCGGGAGGCTGCCGCTAAGGAACTCCGCGAGGCCGTGTGGGTCGACCCTGTGTCTCTGCCCCGGCCCGCAGACAGCACGACAGCCACCGAGATCCCGGCCCACATGCAGCAGGAGGCGCCTGCTCTGCGTCCGTTCAAGCTGGGGGACTTCGAGTTCACCAACCTGAACCAGACGGAGAAGTATCTCGACAGGGCGGTCCGGATCATCGGGCTGTTGGACGAGCACCCGACCATCAAGCAGTACGTCGGCGGGCGCCCCGTCCGCATCACCCTGCACGTCCGCACGACCGAAACCCCGGCCGACGTGCGGGACCTCGGCGACGAGGGTGTGCAGATCAACCTGGCCAGTTATTACTTCGAGAAGTACGACATGGGTTACATCATGGGCATGCTGGCCCATGAGATCGGCCTGCACCC